>JAFEBR010001206.1 GCA_018242565.1 Planctomycetota bacterium
AAGTGTTTCTGCCAGCTTCCAGCAGTCCTAAAAATGACAGGCATCTCCCCTATGCACTGCATAGGCTGACTTTCCCGGGGAAAGTCGGTAAGGCCGCCGACTTATCGTCCGCCTTCTGGAGATGCCGGCCCACAAGGCCCCAGCGTCCGCGAGCACGCCCTTGGAACACGATGCGGTGACCACATACCCAATGCTGGCCGTTTTCAATACTCCAGTGTCGACGGATCGCCTGAGCCAACAGTTTGGCTCGCGGCGCGTGCGAGCTAATGTATGAGTCGAGGAGCATTTATCAAATGTCTGCTTTCATACATATAATACACCACCGGAATTATGATCAGCGTCAGTAGTGTGGTGCTGAGCATGCCCCCGACCATAGGCAAAGCAATGCGGCGCATGACATCGGCACCGAAGCCGTCTGTGAAAAAGATCGGCAGCAAACCAGCCATAATCACCGCAACAGTCATCAGTTTAGGCCTGACTCGAAGTGCCGCCCCGTGCATGACGGCCTCGAACAGATCGTTCATGTTCTGAGGGCGGTGGTAACGGACTTGCTGGTCGAGATAGATGAGCATGACCACTGCTGTTTCGACAGCGATCCCTGCAAGGGCGATAAACCCGACCGCCACGGCCACCGAGAAATTGTACCCCGCTAGGTAAAGCGTCCACGCGCCGCCGACTAGGCCGAAGGGCAACGAGAGCATCACCATCAGCGTGCGGTCAAGCCTACCGAAATGCAGGATCAACAGCACGAAGATAATGGCAACGGCAGCAGGAATGGCGATATTGAGCCGGGCGCGCGCTTCCAGCATCTGCTCGAACTGGCCTGACCAGCCAATGGAATAACCAGCTGGTAGCTTTACTTTTTCCGCCACGATTTTTTGCGCTTCTTTCACATAGCTGCCAATGTCGCGCCCGGTAATATCGACAAACACCCAGCCATTGAGTCGGGCATTTTCGGACACGATCATCTGCGGGCCGGGAGCCAGCTTGATGGTTGCCAGTTCGCCGAGTGGAATCTGCGCGCCATCTGGCGTTGCCACCAGGATATTGCCCACATCTTCAATCGACTCACGGAACGGTCGGTCATAGCGCAGCATGATGCCGTAGCGCTCACGGCCTTGCACTGATTCAGAAAGGCGCATCCCGCCCAGCGCAGTGGCGATCACTTCCTGCACCATACCTATGTCGATGCCGTAACGGGCAATGGCATCGCGGTTTGGTTCGATTTCTAAGTATTTCGCACCAACGACGCGATCGGCGAAAGCAGAGCGCGTACCGGGAATATCCTTCACGGCCTGCTCGACTTGCACCGCCACATCGCCGATCGTGTTCAAATCCGAGCCGGAAATCTTGATGCCGACCGGCGTGCGGATGCCAGTCGTCACCATGTCGAGACGGATTTTGATCGGATAACCCCAGCTATTGACCAGTCCCGGCATTTTAGTGGCGGCATCCATTTCCTTAATCAGCTTGTCCACTGTCAAGCCGGAGCGCCACTGGTCGCGCGGTTTGAGTCTTACCCAGGTTTCGATCATTGATACCGGCGCGGGATCGGTGGCGGTTTCGGCCTGGCCCGCCTTGCCGAACACCAACTCGACCTCGGGCGTCTGCTTGATGGCTCTGTTGGTGTTTTGAAGAAGTTCCTTCGCCTTGGTGATCGACACGCCCGGCAGCGTGGTCGGCATGTAGAGCAGATCGCCTTCATAGAGCGCGGGCATGAATTCCGAGCCGGTGCGCCAGATGGGAATTGCCATGCTGATAAGTAAGACGCCAGCGATGATCAAGGTCAGCCATTCCGCCCGCAGCGCCGCCGCCAGGATGGGTTGATAAATCCGAATGAAGAAGCGACTGATGGGATTAGCGTCCTCCGTGCGGATGCGCCCGCGAATCAGCCACAGCATGAGTAGCGGCACAACGGTCACTGACAGGATCGAAGCCGCCGCCATTGAATAGGTCTTCGTGAAGGCCAGAGGCGTAAACAGTCGTTCCGACTGGCCGGTAAGTGCGAATACGGGCAGAAAGGATACGGTGATAATCAACAGCGAGAAGAACAGGCCGGGGCCGACTTCCTTCGCCGCCAGCAGCAGTGCATCGCGTTTTTCCTGTGCTGTACCGTTAGGTATCTCCGACAGCTTGCGATGGGCGTTTTCCACCATGACGATGCTGGCATCCACCATCGCGCCGATGGCAATGGCAATGCCGCCCAGCGACATAATGTTGGCGGTGATGCCCTGCCACGACATGATGATAAAGGCCGCCAGCACACCGAGCGGCAGGGTGACGATGGCGACGAACGACGAGCGCACATGTAACAGGAAAATCAGACAGACCAGCGATACGACAATCGCTTCCTCGATCAGCTTGTGCGTCAAATAATCCACCGATCCTTCGATCAGGCCGCTGCGGTCATAGACCGGCACGATTTCCACGCCTTCCGGCAGTCCCGGTTTCAGCGTTTCGATTTTCGCCTTGATCGCTTTAATGACATCGAGCGCGTTATTGCCGGGGCGCATGATGACGATCCCAGCCACCACTTCGCCGTCGCCGTTAAGCTCGGTGACGCCGCGCCGCAACTCCGGCCCCTCGATCACGCGCGCAACATCCGAAAGCATCACCGGCGTGCCGCCCTTGGCCTTAAGCACCAGCTTTTCCAGATCGGCCACGCGGCTAACATAGCCTTTGGACCGCACGACAAATTCGGTTTCCGCCTGCTCGATCACGCGCCCGCCCGTTTCCTGGCTTGAGGATTTGATCACTTCCTCTACGCGCGAGAGCGTTATATCAAAGGCGCGCAACTTCACCGGATCGACCAGTACCTGGTATTCTTTCACAAAACCACCGATGCTTGCCACTTCCGACACGCCCGGTACAGTCGCCAGTTCAAATTTGAGAAACCAGTCCTGCAAGGCTCTCAGTTGGGACAGATCATGTTTGCCTGATTCATCGACCAGCGCATATTGGAACACCCAGCCGACGCCGGTGGCATCGGGGCCGATCTGGGGCTTCGCATTAGGCGGGAGCTGCGATTGAATCTTGGAAAGCGCCTCCAGCACGCGCGAACGTGCCCAATACAGGTCAGTGCCGTCCCGAAAAATCACATAGACAAACGACGCGCCGAACATGGAAAAGCCGCGCACTATCTTGGCTTTCGGCAGCCCAAGCATGGCGGTGGATAGTGGATAGGTCACTAGATTCTCGATGATCTGCGGTGCCTGCCCCTCGAAATCTGTACGGATAATTACCTGCGTATCCGACAGGTCGGGAATGGCGTCGAGCGGTGTCCGCTGGATGGCAAAAACGCCGCCAACCATGATCGTCAATGCCAGGATGGAAATCAGCAATGGGTTTCTGACCGACCATTCGATGACTCTGGCAACCGCTGTTTGTGTCGGATCGTGTGAGAGGTTGCTCATTCTTTGCCTCCCGACAGTTTTGTCAGCGATTCCTTCAGGCTTGATTCTGAATCGATCAGGAATTGTGCGCTCGTGACGACTTCTTCCCCTTCCTGGAGGCCGGAGAGGATTTCAGTCTTATCGGCGCTGCTTGCGCCGGTTTGCACGTCGCGCGCCTGGAATTTACCTTTACCGCGTGCGACAATTACATGGTCGCCGGTGCTGCTGCGCAGGATGGCCTCCGGGGGTACCGTCAGGCGCTCGGCGACGGCAGCGGCAAACTCCACTGTGGCATAACCGGCGGGCTTCAGGCTGCCATCCTTGTTGTCCACCACCAGCCGCACTTTGCCCGTGCGCGCCTCGCCGTCGATGGTGGGGTAGACATAATCCACCCTGGCGTCATAGGGACGGGGATTCCCGGTAAATACGACCGTGGCGCTGTCCCCGGCTCTAACCGCTGGCAAATCACCCTCCGGCACGGCGGCTTCGATCCACACCGTGGACAAATCCTGAATCTGGCCGATCATGTCCCCAGTCTTGACATAGGCGCCGCTTTTGATGGCGAGTTTGCTCAGCACGCCATCGGAGGGGACATAAAACGGCACATTGTCGTAAGCCTCGCGGCTTTTTGCCACCGTAGCGACCACTTGTGGCTCGACGCCCAGCAGCTCCATGCGTTTGGCGGCAGCGCCTGCCAGGTCTTTCAATCCGCCTGACAATGCCGCGAGATAATCGCTCTGCAAGGCGACCAGATCGGGGCTGACCAGGGTGTAAAACGCGTCGCCTTTCTTTACCCGGTCACCCTCGGCGCTCACTTTCAGATCCTCGACGCGACCTTCAACCTGGCTGAATACATCGCGCCGCGCACGCTCGTTGTCCATGACGATGGCGGTGGCGCGCACGCGGCCCCCGAAGGCGCTCTTGCCGACCTTTTCCGTCCGCACGCCCATTTTCTGGATAGTCGCTGCGCTAATGGAAACCACCGGCTTGCCACCGCTTTCCGTCTCTGTTGCATCGGCGTATTTCGGCACCAGTTGCATATCCATGAAGGGCGACTTGCCCGGCTTGTCGAAATGCTGCTCGGGACGCATCGGGTCGTACCAGTAAAGCACTTTGCGGTCTGACGAGTTTTGAGTCGCCTGCGTTTCTTCCTGCCCTGCATTCATGCCATGCGTATGTTCAAGTCCCGCAATCGGCACTAAATCCATGCCGCAAATCGGGCATTTCCCCGGCGTATCCGAGATGACCTGCGGGTGCATCGGGCAGGTATATTTCACCTCCGCCGACTCCTCGGCATGGGCAGTACTAATGCCCAGCAGCCATTGCAGGCTGTCCTGGTGCGACAATTGAGGCAGACCAGTGCCTACACCGTTTAACAACACCTGAGTGCCAATGAGGGCACCGATCAGAAGTGACAGCGGTTTTATTTTCATAAGAGTCTCCTTTTTGGATTAGCCTAGGTTCCTTTCGGCTCCGTTGATCCACCTGCCAATTTCGCGCATAGTCCCTGCCGTACCTTAACCCATTCGTTCGGATCGGCATTATGTTTTGCCGTTCCGGCGCATCCATGCTTTGCCGCAGCACTGGCGCAGTCATTTTTGCCGGCTCTCGCCACTCCGTAACATTTCTCCGTGCCGTCACGTGCTTTCGGCTCCAAGTGCGCGAAAGCATTCTGCGCGTTCGCTACCGCAGCGATCAATAGGCCGGTTGCCATCAGGTGTTTGGGGTTCTTATTCATGATTACTCTCCTATAAGGTAGTGGTTGAAATCAGCTATCAGGGCGATGCGATTAGCACGCTCCTGCGCCAGGGAAATACGAGCGGAAATGGCTTCCCGCCGCGCTTTAACGTACATGACCACATCGGCCTTGCCCGCCACATACTCCCTGGTGAGTGCTTTCGCGCTTGTCTCCAGGTGGGCATTCTTGGATTTCAGCAATTTGATTTTCCGCCCGCTCGTCTCGATCTGCGCCTGCAAATGATCCAGCTTTTCGATCGTGTAGCGCCGGACGGCGTCCTGATCTAGTTCCGAGGAACGCAGCGCCGCTTTCGCACCGTCGAGTCTTGCACGCTGGTTTTCGGCGGCCCATAGCGGAATGCTCAAGCCCACCATCACGGTGCCAGCCTTATCGCCGCCATACATGCGTCCGTAGCTGGCCTGCACCTCGAAATGCGGATTAAAATCGGCCTCGCGCACGGCCACGTCCTTGTGCGCCATCGTGATATCCTCGGCGGCAATCCTTACCGGATACGTCTTATCGGCATCGTGAGCCCATGCGGCCGGTGCTATCAGTGGAAGATCAACGTCCGGTGTTTCGCCGAGCATATTGGTCAGCATTGCCATGATTTCATGCTTTTCCTCGTCCAGTTGGGCGCGCATAAGCTGCACTTCGGTGCTCTCCGCCTCAACCATGGAAAGCTCGCTGACGCCTGACTGGTTGGCGGCGATGCGGCCTTTGATGCTGGTTCTTTCCGAAGCAAAGAGGCTGGCCTGCTCATCCAGCAGCTTTTCCTGCTGCTTGATACGCTGCAAGTTGGCAAGCACGGTAATCAGCTTTGCTTTCATGGCGGCGAAGGCAAAATCCCCCGCCAGCCGGGTTTTATGCGCCTCCGCCTCGGTTTTTTCCGCCTTTGCACCGCGCGTGCCGAAAGCGGGGATTTCCTGCTTGAAGCCCACCATCTTTTCTTCCTGCATCTGCGATGTGCTAGACCCGATCGGATAATCCTGCTCTTCCACGAACACCGTCGGATCGGGCAGCCCCAGCTCGCCCTTGGAATAATGCAGGAGCGATTCCGCCTTGGCGTTATAGGAGGCGATTTCGGGATTCTGGCGCAGCTTGTCCAGCAGCCCGGCAAACCCGCCGGTTTCCAGCGACCGGTTGTCCTGCGTGGCATGGCCGAGTTCTTCCGCCTTTGCAGGGAGTGCCGCGATGGTCAGTACCAGCAACGCTGTTATTAGAATTCCAAACATTGAAACCTCTCGTGTTGCGTACAAGCGCACTGCGACAAATCAGCCGCAGCGACTATGCAAGAGGCGTTTGCGCCGGATACACGACTGGTCTATGGCAGTCGGAACCAGATGCGACTCACGCCTTAAGAGAGGTGCTTGGGGGGACGGTCTTGGGTGTTGAGGGGGTGTGAGGCCAGCACACGATCGGAGCCATAGAAACGCTCCGTGGTGCTGCCAACGAAAGAAAGCGGTATGGATTGCATACCAAAGAACGTAATGCTGGCATGACTCGTCGACGCGCAGTTAGCGGCGCATGCCATGTCGCCGCAGCAGCCGTTCTTTTTCTGCTGCTTATCAGCTGTTTTGGCGCAATGTTCACAGGGCTCGCCCTTTTGCATATCCTGCATGGAGGACATCTGCATTTGTGCAGCCATAGGGCACTGCGGCTTGGCCTGCACGGGGAACCCCGCCATGACCACGCTCACCGCAAGCAGAAGAGTGAGAATGTGCTTAAACCTAAACATACAGCTACAAACTATACACGACTATTCATTAAATATCCACTAATGGTATCAATCAGCATCCATATATCGCAATGTCAAGGCTTTCAGCCGCGTTTCTCCGGTGGCGTTTTCTTATCTTTGCCCTGCCCGCCCATCATGAGTCGGACATCGCTCACTTTACAGCAGGAAGGCGAGGTGAATTCCTCAGCATTCTGGAACAGAAATATGCTTAGACAACGGAGCAGGCAGAAACCGCTTTGAGCAGGGTAGAGCGTCATTGTGCTGAAGAACATCACCAAGATTCGTAACGACGCCTGAAACGGTAGAAGGGCATCTGAGCCATCCGACGGTCCCGCATCGACAATGGGCGCCGCCGAATTGACGGCACCGCTCCAGCCATGACCCAGTGAATAGCGTCCTGTCCTCAAACAATCCCAACACCACGAATGGTCTCTATGAGGGGCCGCCTTCTCGAATGTCCGTCCCCCAAACTGCGGCATCCCTGACCGCAGTTTGGGACCCTGGCCGGAAATTGCGGGGCGATAGTCAGGCGGCGGCCAACCGAATGCAAACGCTGGACTGCAATGGCGAGAGAAGCCAAAGCGCAAAGCCTCAAAATGGAAAAAACGCATGTGAAGAAACACTAGGAGTTCTGCGGATGTCATAGGTATGAACGCCGTGTGAGCCGCAGTAACCATCACTTCATTGTATTAGAAAACGCGCAAACCAGCAGCCAGCCTATTGCACAGCGATATAGAAATGTGTTAATATGCTTAGTGAGGGTTAACGATTAGCCCCCATATTTACAAGGAGGATTTCCACGTGTCATCACGTAAATCCCCTTCTAACAACAAAGTGGCGGAGTGGTTCTATGACCGTACCCCCAAAATACAATCTTCACGACCTTGGCTCTCAGGCCCAGTTTATGTCAAGAAACTGCGAAAGCGAACGATTGGCGATGACGCTTCAGTATGTCGCCGTCGGTTCCATGATCGTCATGGCAGGAGTCGCAGCCAGTCAACTCTTGAGGGAAGTGTTTGGTCCGCCCGGTTCCGAACGCGGCCACGGCAGGTCAAGATGACTAGATTGCCGACAGACAGGCAGCCACGAGGCGGTAGCCGGGCCGAATGCCGGGAACCAGGATTACCTGATGGTTCCTGACGATGGCACGGAAACCGCCCGACTGGCGACAACCTTCCTTATTTCCACCCGACCCAGCTATCCCATCTGAGCCTCAAGACAACGCAACCTCTAAATCCGAAGGAGACCAACATGCAGTACAAGACAATAGTTCTCGAACTCCTGCAACAACGAACGGAGATGCACGACCAGCTCCGCAAGGACCGGAAGCTTCTCCCGGCGCTGGAGTTCTACGCCAGGGAGTTGAAGACCAGCCACGAAGCCTGGAAGGAAACTTTCTCCGAGGCGAAGCCGGGCAGCGACCCGAGCCAGATCGCGAGCGAGGCAATGGAGATGGCGGTCAAGGAACTGGAGGATCGTTTGCAGACCGCATCGCAAGACAACGATCAGGTAGCGCTCTCCCTCGACGCGGCAATGACTTTCGTCCGCAATCACACGTCTCGCGGCTAAAGGCGTCACGCCGACAGCCGACACTGTTTGATTCCCTCTCCGATGATCGCACTTCCACCGTGCCTGCCCCGCCTGGGGCTTTGAATGACGGCACGCTAATCAGCCCGCCGGGCCGTGCAAGCGAAAACCCGGTTCCCCCTGAAGGTCTCCCCCCATTTTCCGCTGGCACGGTCGCTACGCGAGCGGAGCCCCGGACTGGGGCTGATTCTCTTGCGAGCCGTCAGGCCCCAGTTGCGGGGCCGGAAACGCAAGAAGGAGACCGCGACGTGCAAGGAACACAACTCAGCTTTCAGTTAGACCTACCGCCACCCAGCCGATTTACCGTTCCGCCGGAACAAACGACATCAAGGGAACCATCGGCACACCAACCGCTTTCCGCACCTGGAATCATTTCAAGCGGCGAGAAATCCAAAGCACGCGACATCATCGCAGCCATCCGCACGCTGAAAGCCATCGAGCAGCAGCAGCGGCAAGCAACACCCGATGAACGGCACGCACTCGCCCGCTTCGGCGGCTTCGGTGCAGTGGCCCTTTCCATTTTTCCCGATCCCGTCACTGGCAGGTACAAGGACGCCGGCTGGCAAGCACTGGGCGAGGAGTTGCAATCGCTGCTTACGCCACAGGAATACGACAGCGCCAAACGCACCACGTTTAACGCCTTCTATACCTCGCCGACCGTTATCGGCGGAATCCACGAAGCCATCAACCGCTTGGGCGTGCCCGAATCGGCGACGATCCTGGAGCCAGGCTGCGGCACCGGCAATTTCATGAGCCAGGGCAAGCCGCGCAACCGCTTCATCGGCGTCGAACTCGACTCCATCTCCGGCCGGATCGCCCGCGCCCTCCATCCCGAACACGACATCCGCATCGAAAGTTTCCGTGACACGACGTTGCCTGAGAATCGGATTGACGCCGTGATCGGCAACGTGCCGTTTGCCGACCTGAAGCTCGACTACCACGGACAGAAATATTCCCTGCACGATTACTTTTTCGCCAAGTCCGTTGACGCATTGAAGCCGGGCGGAGTGCTTGGACTGGTCACGTCGCACTTCACGCTCGACAAACAAAATGCCGCGATCCGGGAATACCTCGCTTCAAAAGCCGACTTCGTAGGAGCGATCCGGCTGCCATCGGATGCGTTCAAGCGGGAAGGAACCGCCGTGGTGACCGACATCGTATTTCTTCGGAAGCGTGACCGGGGCGAACCTGCCCACCACGTCGATCCCGACTGGCTGGGCATCGCACCGCTGGAGATAGATGGCGCAGAGGTTCCGGTAAACCGCTATTTCCTGAACCATCCCGAAATGGTGCTGGGCAACTGGTCCCGCAAGGACACGCTGTACGGCGGAGAAGGCTTCAGCGTTACCAGCAATGGCGACCTGAGCGAGAAGCTCCGGGAAGCAGTGAGCAGGCTGCCGCGATTTGAAAGCATTCAGGCAACCACAGATCAGAAGAAAGACACAGCACCCGCATTTATTCCACCGCCGCCGGAGCGGCATATCGGCGAAGGTAGCTTCTTCATTGGCGACGACCGCATCATCTACCAATCCGAAGGCGGGCAGGGCATCCCTGTTGTCTACGGCGGCACCACGCTGAAGGCGGATGGGACGCTCACGGGAAAGCGCTTGGCCGCCCTCTTGGGACTACGTGACCGCGCCCGCCGCGTACTGCAATCACAGAACGAAGGCTGGCCCGAGGCGAATCGCGAAGACGCACGCCGCGAACTCAATTTGGCCTACGACCGGTTCGTGAGCGCCTACGGCCCGATCAACAAAACCACCTTCGGTGAGACCGCCGATGGGAGTGCGATCCGGCGCATGCCCAACCTGGTCAAATTCCGCGAAGACCCGGATGCCATGCTGGTCATGTCCCTGGAGGATTACGACGAGGTTACGGGGAAGGGAACCAAAGCCGCCATCATGACAAAAGACGTGGTGGGCAAAACCCCGCCCATCACGCATGTCCGCAGTGCCGAGGAAGGCTTGCTGGTATCACTCAACCAAAAAGGCGCGGTCGATCTTCCGTTCATTGGAACGCTCTACGGCAAGACGAAAGCGGAGATTGTCACCGAGCTAGTAGACCTGATCTTTCCTGACCCGGAATCAAGAACCTGGCAAACCGCCGACGCCTATCTTTCCGGCAACGTGCGGGCGAAACTCGCCGCCGCTGAACATGCCGGGCCGCTATATGCACGCAATGTGACCGCCCTGCGTAGCGTGCAGCCCGAAGACGTGCTGCCCGGCGACATCGACGCCAATCTCGGTGCTCCCTGGATTCCCGAAAGCGATATCCAGGCATTCGCCGCCGACCTCTTCAAGGTCGATCACGCTTCTATCCCGGTCGCCCACCTGAAAAAAGATGCCGTTTGGAGCTTGGAGGCCGACTATGCCGCCAAGGCGTCCGTTGGGGCGACCTCCGAGTTTGGCACGGCACGCGCCAACGGCACCTGGTTGCTGGAACTCGCCCTCAACATGAAATCGCCGACCATCTACGACACGATTCAGAATGGCGACCGCGAGGAGCGCGTCATCAACCAGGAAGCGACGATGGCCGCTCGCGAGAAGCAGAAACTCATCAAGGAACGCTTTCGATCCTGGGTGTTCAGCGATCCCGACCGCACGGAGCGATTAGTGCGGACCTACAACGACACCTACAACAACTTGCGTCCCCGCCTGTTCGACGGTGGACATCTCGATTTCCCCGGCATGAACCAGACGCTTTCTCTCCGGCCCCACCAGAAAGATGCCGTGTGGCGTGGCATGAGCAGCGGCAACACGCTGCTGGCCCATGTCGTTGGCGCGGGCAAGACATTCACGATGGCCGCGACCGGCATGAAGATGAAGGAAGCCGGTCTCATCAAGAAGCCCATGTACGTCGTCCCCAACCACCTGCTGGAACAATTCGCCCGTGAGTTCATGCAGCTTTACCCCAATGCAAAGCTGCTGGTTGCCGCCAAGGAAGACCTGACCAAGGAGCGCCGCAAGATGCTCACCGCTAAAATCGCCAGCGGCGAATGGGATGGCATCATTGTCACTCACAGCAGTTTTGAACGCGTCGGCATGTCGCGTGACTACCAAGAAAAGTTCCTCACCGAGCAGATCGCCGAATACGACGAGTTGCTCCGGGAGCACGCCGCCGACCGGGGAGCCAACCGCAATCTCATCAAGACCATCGAAAAGCAGAAGGCCGCCAGATGCGAACGTCTGAAGGATTTACTCGCCGAGAAAAAGAAAGACGATGGTTTGGTATTCGATGAACTCGGGGTCGATCACGTGTTCATCGACGAGGCCCACTACTTCAAGAACCTGGAGACGCCGACCAAGATGGAGCGTGTCGCCGGAATTCAGACCGGAGGCAGCGAACGCGCTTTTGACGTGTTCATGAAGGCCCGCTACCTCGACGAACAGCACGCCGGCCACGGTGTCACCTTCGCCACCGGAACACCGATTTCCAACACGATGGTCGAGATGTACACGATGCAGCGCTTCCTCGATCCGAAAGGACTTCGTGAACGCGGGCTAGAGCATTTTGACGCCTGGGCCGCCACGTTCGGCGAAGTCGTGGACACAATGGAAATCTCGCCCGACGGCGCGGGGCTGCGTCCACGCAGCCGCTTTGCGAAATTCACCAACCTACCGGAACTCCAGCAGATGTTCCGACAGTTTTCCGACGTACAGACCGCCGAGATGCTGAACCTGCCGCGCCCGCGCCTGAAGGGCGAAAAGCCTACCGTGGTTGCCTGCCCGATGTCCGAGGAGCAGCACGAACTGCAACAGGAACTGGTAGAACGCTACGAGCGGCTGCGGTCGCAGAAGGTGGACCCGCGTGTCGATAATGCACTCGCCATCACGACCGACGGTCGTAAGCTTGCCACCGATGCAAGGATGCTGTCGGCCACAGCCCCCGACTTCCCGGAATCGAAGGTCAACCGGCTTGTCGAGAATGTTGTTTCCACCTGGAAGGAGACCGCCGACAAACGCGGCACACAAATGATTTTCGCCGACATGGGTGTCAATCCTACCCCGTGGGGGTATTCGCCCTATGAGGAGATCATCGAAAAGCTGGTCGCCCACGGCATCCCCCGCAACCAGATCGCCGCCATCGGCGACGCCGAATCCGACCCGAAAAAGCAGGCCCTCTTCGAGAAAGTTCGGCAAGGCTCCGTGCGCGTGCTGATCGGCAGCACCCAGAAAATGGGCACCGGCACCAACGTCCAGAAACGCCTGGTCGCCCTGCATCACCTGGATGCGCCGTGGAAGCCGGCCGAAGTTGAACAACGCGACGGCCGCATTCTGCGTCAGGGCAACCAGAATGAGGAAGTGGCGATTTACCGCTATGTCACTGAAGGCTCTTTCGATGCCTATATGTGGCAGGCGTTGGAGACCAAGGCACGATTCATTGCCCAGGTCATCACCGGCGACAATGCCGCCCGCCGGGCCGAGGACATCGGTAGCCAGGAACTGTCGTATGCGGAGGTCAAGGCGATAGCGTCCGGCAACCCGGCCGTGCTCACGCTCGCCGAGGCCGATGCCGAGCTGCAACGCCTCAATCTCTTGAAGAAGAATCACCTGGACGAGCAATACGTCGCCCGCCGCAGTGTGCGCGATCTGCCAGGCACCATCAGCAGCGTCAACGAACGCCTTTCAAAGCTCAGCACCGACGAGGCAACGGCAACGGTCCATTCCGCCGATCCGGTCACCATCGGAAAGCACGCGTGGTCGCACAAGGACGCACCGAATGCAATGGCGGACCAGATCGACCGTTTGCCCCGCAATGTCCGTGAGACCACCCGCGTGCCGCTGGGAATCTACCGTGGCCTGCGGTTCGGCATGATCCTGCATCCGCAATTCCCGCCGGACGTGTATCTGGAAGGCGCTATCACACGCCTGTCCACGCTGTCACGCGACCACCAGGGGCCGCGTGCTGTGCTGAACGCCCTCGAACGCCTGGCCACTGGCTACGGCTCCGAATGCGTGCGCGTCCGGCAGGACCTGGCCATCGCCGAATCGCAGTTGCGTGACTACCGGGAGCGTCTGGGCAAGCCATTCGCCCACGACGCCTACCTATCCGAAATGACCAGCCTGCGCGACCAGCTCAAGGCTGGTCTATCTGCCACGGCTCATGACGCAAGCAACGTAAACGGTCCGACCGTTTCCGAGCTGGCAGAAAGGGTCAAGGCACTGAAAGCCGCCAACACCATTGAGACCACGCCACAGCGGATTCAGTCGAAGCAAGTATCTGCCGAGGAGCCGATCACCGCTCGAATACGCAAGCGGCAGGAAGCGAATTCCGCATCGGACCAACGGGTTGAGAGCGATGTTTCGCCGGAACAGTCAGTTCTCCAGCCGCCGGTTGCCGGGGATGATTCATCTGTTGGGCAGCCAATGACGTTTCAGGAGCGAATCGCGATGGAACGCCAACGGCAATACAACGAGCCGAGCTTGTCGTAGATCTCATCATTCGCGCCTCGGGTCCTTTCAGAGTCATCGTTCCGGTTGTTTTCAGACTGGAGTAAAGAAGACGTTAATGGATCGACTTCCGCTTGCGATCAGTCATGATCACCGCGACGCCTTCACGAAGTCCTGATAAACGGAACGCTAATAAGGCCCACGACGCGGCATCCTACATTGCGCAAGTGAGCTAACACAAACGATTTGACAGCATCGGGGAATGAGTATAAACACTGCGACTGATTATCATATGCACCATAACAACTCCCTTGATTCCCAGCCAACCTTCATGCGCATCTATTCTCATCTTAAGACTCTTGCACTGTTATCACCCCTGATGTCGGCGGCGCCAGCGTTTGGGGCCGATAAACTCTACTACCCTTATGTCACTAGAGGCGAGTTGGAGGTGGAGTATTTTGGCAGCCGCAGCAATGACAGCGACAGCAGCAAGGATAATGCACAGAAGCGGCAGGTCTCTATAGGCTATGGTGTCACCGACTGGTGGAAGCCTGAAGTGTACGGGAATTTTGAAAGGGAACCGGGAGGCAAGGTCACCTTTGACGCTTGGGAATGGGAGAATATCTTCCAACTCACCAACCCGGGGCAATACTGGCTCGATTTGGGAGCGTCGATTGCATACGAATATACGCCGCAGACCGCTCGTCCCGATACAATCGAGACGCGTCTTCTACTCGCAAAGGATGTAGGGCAACTATCACACGTACTTAATGTGATCGTGGAAAAGGATGTCGGCAGCGGCGATAAGGCCGACCTGGAAAGCACTGTGTTGTGGAGCAGCCGCTACCGCTGGTTTGGCTATTTTGAGCCCGGCATCGAAATCAGTAGCGATTTTGGGGAACTAAGGCATTCGGGTTCGTTCGACGACCAGAAGCATGCCATCGGCCCCTTCGCCTATGGCAAAATCCCGCTGGGCCTTACCGACAGGGCTGATGGGCTAAAATACCGCGTGGGTTATCTAGTTGGCGTATCGCAAGCGGCGCCCAGCGGCGAGGCCAGCGCTCAGTTGGAATATGAAGTGCATTTCTAATGCAATTCGAGAAGATGAAGAAGATATGCGAGGACATGGCCGCCAGATAGTTCCGTGAACACATCTGGGGATACCAAGAAAAAGACTGACATCAAAAAGTGATTCTTAGGTGGAATTCAGGCATGGCGGCCCGCCTCGCTTCAACCGGACCATGCGGAGCTGAGCAGCGGCAGTCCGTTGAAGATGACCAGCAGCGAATGCGAGACTTGCCCTCGACGATCGAGATCCTCAACGAGCGGCTGTGTCGGCATCCGGTCAGGATAACGGGCGAGGTGAAGGAGCGACGACAGGCGAACTGGCCGAGCGCATTCAAGCCTTAAAATCCGCCAACTCCGTTGAAGCCACACCTCAGCGTACCGAACGCAAGCAATCCACGGCCGAGGAGCCAATCACCGCCTGCATCCGCCGCAGGCAGGAAGCAAATGCCGCAGATGAGGATAGCCCGCCAGAAGACGCATCGCCGGAGCCCGAAGGCGATGACTTTCCAAGAACGCATCCTGCGGGAACGCCAACAGCGCGCCGATGGCGAATGGCAAAGCCCGTCCTGAAAACCGTTCGAGCAAAGAAGTACCCCCGCTCAGAATCCACCTCCGGCTCTGGTGAATGGACTAGGAAGACCAGTAGGTATCACCTCTGCCTCTGTCGCATTTCGTCGCGGGGGCGCGGGGCTTGTGAACCCCCACGACGAAACACTCCGACGGCGACGGTGAATGAACCCCCAAGGTGGGCAATGCCGTACTGGCGGCACCGGCACTCCCAGGCGAAAGATACCGGCTGCACCGCCTCTTCCGAATAGCTCCGACCTGAAGCGTGCTGACGGTTTTACCAACTTTCCTCAAGTTACCTTGACCGCATGACCGATGATGAGGATAATGTATCCAGAGGAAGGTAAGATGCGCGGAATTGTCTCCAGTTTGCTCGCGGCACTGCTGCTCATCCAGGCGTTGACTGGGTGTTGTTGGCAGAAACCGCGCGACTGCGGACATTGCACAGCTCGGACGGCTGAGAAATCGCAGCGTTGCTGCGGCGGGCTATGCGGCCATGACGGGGAGCAAGAGAAGCCTGCCGCGCCGTGCGAGCACAAGCGGGAGTGCCAAGGCTTCTGCACCTATCTGGTGGCTCACCAGACGCAGCTTGACTCGCCCGATTCAGCTACGCCCCTCGACTTCGCAGACGCACATCCCTCACTCCCGAAAGGGTTATCCGCCGGGGAAATGGGCTGGAGACTGAACGGGCCTCCGGACGCGAAGTCACCGCTCCGTCTTCATCTTTTCCATCAAGTCTTATTGATTTGATGCTCTCTTGACCCACCGCTGACTGTTTGATGTCGGCGCTGCTTTTGCCGATCCGGCGATTGCAGTTTCTTGGGTCTGCGTAACGGTCTCGTTACGCCCAGCTTCTCCCCATCGGATGATTTCTGAGCGATTTGTTTGCACGCGGCGACACCGTCGCGCCCTTTGCCGCGCAGGTGCGGAGATCTCCGGTCTAACCGCGCAGGAGTGCTTACCATGACCACGACAACCATCGAACAAGCGAGTGAGGCGGATCAACGGAGTCCGTCACGGGCAGAGGTTGCACCTCGCCCTGCCAGCGGGTTGAAGCGATTCCTTCTTTTGGCCATTCATCACGTGCCCACTTTCTTGGTGTTTGGCTTGTTGGTTGGCATGGGAGCCTACGGGCACTATTCGCACTGGAAGCTGCCG
>JAFEBR010001207.1 GCA_018242565.1 Planctomycetota bacterium
ACACACAAGACCTGCAATAAACGACGTCGGGGTGACTTGCCACCGGTCTCTGGCAGGGTAGTTTCCGGGGTTGCCTGGTCGACTGCACCTGCGACCGCGCGGGCCCGGGATTTTGGCGGGCGGGCGCGCCCTGCGGACGGCTTTTCCGCAGCAACTTCAGGCGGTTTCTGAATCTCGGCGGGTGCGGGTTCCACGCGGAGCGTCCCGGTTCCTTCCCGTGACTCGCCGATGGTGAGGAACTTGCCACATTCCGGACATTCCACCTGCCGGCCCACATAGAGCTTGTCGCGGACACGCAGTGGTGCCGAACAATGGGGGCAGGGAAAACGGAACGGGTCCATAGCGCCTCGTTGGGATGTTTCCGAAACCCATTCCCTGTGTGAGTCCCGCGCTGTCCCATCGCAGTCGGTGCCGACGCGGGTGCAGGCTCAGGGGGCCGGTGGATCAAACACAAACGGGGTCTGATTCCGGTTCTTGGCGAAATTCACCCCCGTGATCGTCGCGGTCTTCTGGTCTTCGTCGATGATCAGGACGAGCTTGCCATCCGGCCAGACTTTATCACGCGAATTCTCGACGAGGATCTTGTAGAGGACTCGGGTGGCCGGAACATTCTCCATGCTGAAGGTCTGGTACTCGTTCTGCGTGACCCCCATGTCTTTCATTCCCGGCCCATCGAGCTTGAAGGTCACGCCGGTCTCTTCGCTGATGAATTCAATCGCCTTGTACAGGAAGTCCCGGCGAAATTCGACCGTGATTTTCTTCTTCAACCGATCCACCACCTTGGCGGGCAGATCTCCCGCGGCGGCCACCGCAGGAGCGGGCGCCGACTTGCCGAACCCCGGCAGGGTCGTCTGGTTCCAGGTCAGCAGAGTTCCCAGCGCCAGATTCGGACCTGCCCGTTCGGGCAACTCCATTTTCATCGCCACGAGTCGATGCCCCGTGTCGAAGCGTGTCGATTGCTCGACGATTTTCGTCATGATGGGAAAGCGGCCAATGACTTTCTTTTCACCGATTTTCTGGGGATTGGTCATTTTGACCAGTCCGAGAACTTCAGCAGGCAATTGCGCCAACTTCTTTTCGAGGTCTCCCCGCAGCTTCGCGGGCGTTCGCGACAGCCGATTGCGCACCAGCACTTCCGACTGCAGTGGAGTTCCCCCCGACTGATCTCCCAGTTGCAGGCTCCAGCAGATGGCATCCACATCGTCGCCAAAAAAGTCGACGATCGATTCCAGGAATTTCTGGGCATTATCGGGTGCCAG
>JAFEBR010001208.1 GCA_018242565.1 Planctomycetota bacterium
CGGAATCTTCCTGACCCCGGTCTTCTTCTACTCCGTGCGGCGACTGACCGGCGGTCATCCCGCGGAACACACGCGGGAGCCGCGTTGATGGGGCCATCCGGCTGATAAGCTGGGAAAGGGCCGCGCTTTCCGTGGAATCGTTGGAACCATAATTTCCGGCACGAGTTCCCCATTCAGAATGTCGAAAACAATCGTGTTCGATGCGGCGCGCCTCGGGGGGTCAGGGGGGATTGTGTGTCATGCGGCAGCATTTCGTGTGTTTTCTGGTCGCATGGTGCGCGATTTCGAACTCGGTCCGTGCCGAGGATCAATGCGGCCTGCGCTGTGTATCGCAATACCTGCAAACCAGTTATAGCGAACCGCCACCGCCGGACACGGACAGCATCGAAAACGATGACTCCAGTGGTGGCTGGATCAGACCCAATAGCCTCAACACGGTTGGGGTCGATGATGACGATTCATCGAAAACGCCCAGTTGGGGAGTGTTTCCCAGGTTGCCAGGTCTGCGCGGTGTGCGCGGCTTAACGGGTGTGATTGGCAATCTGATGCAGACGAACCCGCATGCTGGCGGGACACTGTATGCGACCGAGCCCGTGGATGGCCAGCCGACCAATCTGGGGATGTCGCGACAGTTCGTGCAGTTTTCCGCACCGATCTGGAGCAATGGTAAAGATACGCTCGTCTTCTCGACCCACGTGCAATCGACGTTGTTGCGTTCGAATGCCGTGTTGCCGGTCGTCTACACGCCGTTGCCCAATCAACTCTGGAACATCTGGTTCGGCACGAATTATTTTCATGTGTTCGAGAACGGCACGATTGGTGCGATGCTGTTTGAGGCCGGGTCGGCCAGTGACCAGCCCTTCAGCCAAATCCGAAACGATTCGGCGGCAGGGACGGGGCTGTTCATCATTCCCAGCGGAGAGCGCAATGCCTGGGTGCTGGGGCTGCAGGCCTCAACCAACAGCCAGGTGCTGTACAACATCCCGATTCCAGGCGGTGCCTACCTGTACAACCCCAATGA
>JAFEBR010000120.1 GCA_018242565.1 Planctomycetota bacterium
GGGCCTTCCCCCGTGCCTGAAATTCCATCTGCTGCAACGAATTCTGCATGGCATCAATCGCGGTTTGCGGGATCCCACAGCCATCGACGACATAGACGCGGGGCTTAAATGACTCCATCGAGAGTGCCGCATCCATTCGTTTGACCTGCTGCAGCGCGGCTTCGCCTCCGGTCCAGCCGGGCGGAATGACCAGGTACGTCGGCAGCAGAATCTCGGTTCGGGGCTGGGGAAAACCCGCCCCAGAATCCTCGATTTTTCGCCAAACGCCCCAACCGCCGGCCGCTTCAAAGCGGGCCAGCGCCCGTTTCCAGCGCCTGCCGGGTTGAGTTTCGAGAGAGGCGGCCGCCCGCCGGGCCGCCGATCGGTTCGATGAGACTTCCAGCTTTTCCAAGGCCAGTTCGGCTGCGTCAAACGCGGCTTCATCGTCGCTGTCGAGTTGCCGTTCGAGCAGTCGGATGGCGCGCCACACCACTTCCAGATTCTCTCCTGCCGCCGCTCGGGCTAACGGTTCGATCGCCTCGGCACCCGCGCGTTTGAGCAGGCGACTGGCTTCCTCGCGGATTTCGTATTGGGGGCTCCCCAATCGGCCAATGGCTGCCGCAATTTCATCTTGTGTCAGTGCTGTTGCAGCATTAGGAGACGCTGGATCTGTGGGGGCCGCAGCGGGGTTAATCGAGTCCTGGGCAGAGGCGTACGGAGTGCCAGCCAGTCCTGTCAGAAACACCAGCGAAAATGCCAGCCTGTGCTGCATCTGAAGCAACCCTTTCAAATTCGTACGGAATCTGTCCGACGGTGGGGGTTCGCCAGTGGTTACTCCGGCGGGCCTTTATTGTAACGTGCCCCGTCCGACGGGTGGAGCGAGGCTCGAAAAACCGTCCTAAATTCACACTCAACCATACAATCCGAAAACCTGCATCGGAATTTCCAGCAAGTTCCGCTTATTGAGATCGCTTTTTCAACGTTCTCTATGCGTCTCAGGCTTCCCAAATTGTGTGGATTGCGTGTTCTTCTCAAGCACGCCATTCGTAATGTCGATTCTGAATTACCGAGTCGAAACTATTCGAAGCCAGGAGAAACCATGCCCCGTATGACTCTCGACGCGATTCTGCAACGTCAACGAAACAGATCACGTTTAGGCGAGTCTCTCCAGAGGCTGCAATCGAACATCGATGGCGTTCGATTGGTGCAAACGAGCCAGGATAGTCGGTTTGAAGCATGGCAGGTCCGCTGGCTCGACCGTTGTGAACAACTGCGTAAACGGCTCGAAGCTCTCGATCAGCAGTTAGCGGTGCTGGGGCCTGCCGCGTCCGAAAAACCGCAACTGTCGCTGCTCACGGCTCATCACGGTGACGAACTGAACGCGTCCGAAGAATAACCGGCGCATCTCAGGGCCAGAATTCCCAAAGCCTTCGCGCGCTATCAAATTCCTGTGAAAGTCTAACGGTTATTCCGTCGATACTCAGAATAGCGTTTGTAGCGTTTGTAGCGATTAGTCACGGGGAAGGGGGGACGTTCCGCAGGCCGTTGCCGCCAGCGGTGGCGCGGCACTTGCCGACCCCTCGCCGTGATGTGGTTTTCATCGTACGCCCTGCCAGGATTGCGGGGTGTGACCTCGGCTCACGGACGAAATATGAGCAATTCCCGCATCCAGTTCGCCACAAAACCGTTGTGGAAAAAGCTGATCAGCCTGACCTTGATCGGGGCAATGCTCCCCGGTTGTTCTGGTCCTGATAAGAAACTGACCTATCTGGGTGATCCTGCGCCGCTGGATGTGCAGGACCACGTGATGGAAATCGATCATCCGGATATTGACGAACCAACCCCAGAGGCCGTGACCATGTCCCGCAAGCCTCGCCACATCGGCGACCGCAACCGGGACGAAATCTGGGACCTGTCGCTGTCGGAAGCGATCCATATCGCGCTGACCAACAGTAAGATTCTGCGGACCGCTGGCGAATTTGGTGCGTCCTCTTCGCCGGGAAGTTCGGCGTCTCAGGTGTTGAATAATGCCAACGGCGTACCCGGCATCTTCGACCCGGCAATTCAAGATTCAGGCGTGCTGGTCGGTGGTCGTGGTGTGGAAGCCGCGTTGGCGCAGTTTGATCCCCAGTTCAACTTGCAGACGGTGTGGGGATCGAACAATACGATTCAGAACAACACGATCACGTCGGGCGGTCTCGTGAAAGGCAACGTCCTCAACGCAGACACTGCCCAGTTCTCGACCGGTATTACGAAGAACTTCGCGTACGGTGCGAACTTCCAGGTCGTTCAGAGCATTAATTATCAGTATCTGGGCCCCAATATCCCCACGCAGTTGTTTCCGTCAGTCTACACGGGCAACCTGCAGATGCAGTACACCCAGCCGATGTGGGCCGGGTCGGGGGCCGAGTACACTCGCATCGCCGGTCCCTTCAATACGCAGATTCAGGGTGTGTCGGGTGTGAATCAAGGTGTGTTGATTTCGCGCATCAATACCGACTTGTCGATCGCCGATTTTGAAATGAGCGTGCGGAACACGCTGTTCGACGTCGAGAAGACGTACTGGGATCTGTACCTGGCCTACCGCACCTACGACACCAACGTCGAAGCTCGCAACAGCTACCTCCGCTCGTGGCGGTTTGCCCATGCGAACAAAGGGGTCGGTAAGTTCAGCGATCTCGACGAACTCCAGTCCCGGCAAGCGTTCTTCCAGGGGCGGGCCGCCGTGGAAGATTCGTTGCAGAATCTCTACAGCCTGGAACTGCAACTCCGCCGGCTGTTGAGCCTGCCCAGTTCAGATGGACGCATCATTCGTCCCAAAGACGACCCCACGACGGGTGAGTACCTGCCCGATTGGAATATGTGTCTGGCGGAGGCTCTCACCCGCCGTGAAGAGCTGCGCAAACAGAAGTGGAACATCAAGAGCAACGAACTGCAGTTGAAAGCTGCCAAAAGCTTGATTCACCCGCAGTTGAACTTCATCTCCACTTATCAGATCAACGGCTTCGGTAACAATCTGTTCAACATCGAAGGCCAGCCCGACAACGGCCCCGGCGGTGTGGATGTTCAGAGCTTCTTCGCGACCCAGGGAGCTGCCAATCAACGCGGCTTCACGGCTGGTTTTCAGTTCACGATGCCGCTCGGTTTTCGGCAGGCTTTGTCGCAGGTTCGTAACTACGAATTGCGAGTGGCCAAGGCCAAGGAAGTGCTGGCAAATCAGGAATTGGAAGTCTGCCACGAACTCTCGCGTACGTTCCAGAACCTGTCGTGGCGCTATCAGCAGGCTCAATCGAATTACAACCGCTGGCAGGTGGCCGAGGCCCAGGTCCCCGGTCGCGAAAACCGCTACCGGACCGGCGTGCCCGGCATCGACACCAGCGTGCTGTTACAGCAATGGCTGCAAACTCGTACCGACGCGGCCAACGCCGAGGTCACGTTCTATCAGAGCGTGGTGGAATACCAGAAGTCGATCGCCGACCTGCATTATCGCAAGGGAACTCTGCTGGAAATGAACAACGTGCACCTGGCGGAATCGACCTGGACACCGGATGCCTACCAGGATGCCTTCCGTCGTGCTTACGCTCGTGCCTACGCGATCGATGCCCTGGATGCCGACCCGGTGCATGCCGAGCCGGAACCGTTTGAACGACAAGGGTGGATCGGCGGCGTTGAGTTGATGGGCAGCGGAATTCCGGAACAACTCCCCGTGCCGCTCGATCCCAACGAAATTCACAGCAAGTCCGGACCACTCTCGATGCCGGCCGATGTACCGAAACAAGAACCGGTCCCGGTTGAGCAAGTGCCGGAACCGTCACCCTGAACCGCCAGCGGTTGGGCTGACAGGTCGCGACCTGTGCCCGCCGTGAGCGTTTTGCGACGAACGGCTGACTAACATCACACGAGCCGCATTTCCCTTCGCTGGGGAATGCGGCTCGTGGCTTTTTTCGACAATGCGATCAGGGCTTCGCTGGCTCGGGAGCCGAGGTCGCCACGATTCCATGCCGGAAGTATTTTGTGACCACGGCCAGCACGTCTTCGAGTTTCACGGCACCAATCCGTTCCGGGTAGGTTTCATCGAAGTTGTAGCCCAGCCCATACAATTCATCGATGGACGCCTGGAACGCGCGTTCTGCCGGTGTCGTTTTGCTCATGGCATGCGCGACAACGAGTTTCGATTTGGCGCGAGCGAATTCATCGGCCGGTATCCCTTCATTACGAATCTTTACGAGTCCGTTCTGAATATGCGCGACCACCTGCTCCAGGCTTTCGGGCCGGGTCTGGGCCAGAAATACGAAATATCCCGGCGCGAGTCCGGTCATGGGCATCCCGAAGACGTAATACACGAGTTGATCGCCCCGCAGTTCTTCATGGAAACGCCCTCCCGCGCCGCCGCCCCCTGTGAGCACCGCTTCCAGGACATCGATGGCGGCCCGGGTTTTCGGATCGCGGACCGAGACCATGGGAAATGCCAGCAGCACCATCGCCGTATTGGGCTTCTGGTGGACTAGATGGTGTTTCGCATCGGCCAGCAGCAGGGCCGGTGCGGTCGGAAACTCGGGCCATTGGAACTTCGTCGCTTTGGGAGCCTTGCCGAAGCTGTCTTCAATCTGACGCAGGACCGCCTCGGGGTCGATGTCGCCGAAGACCGACAGGACCATGTTGTTGGGGACGAAATACCGACTATGAAACTGCTGACAGTCGGTGACCGTCAATTTGGCCACGGTCGCCTGTTCCCCCAGGGCTTTGCGACTGTACGGGGTACTGGCCGGCAACAATCCGGTCCAGAAATCCAGGATTTCCGTCTGGGCTTCACTTTTGCGGTCGGCGATCTGGGCCAGTTGCAGTTGCTGCACTTTGCCGACTTCTTCTTCAGGAAATGTCGGAGCCTGCAGCATCTGCTGCATGAGATCGAGCGTGGTCAGCGCGTCGGGTTTCAGGACGGCCGCCTGCAGGTAACTGGTGTTTGAGCGGCTGTCGAGGGCCAGTGTGCCGCCCACTGAATCGAAATGTTCGGCGATTTCGTCCGCCGAGTATTTCGTGGTTCCCTTTTCCAGCATCGAGGTCGTGAGTGCCGCCAGTCCGCTCTTTTCGGCCGTGTCGGCCACGGCGCCCGCTTTGACAAAGGCCTGGATGGTCACGAGCGGCAAATTCGCTTGTTTCTTCAGCAGCACCGTCAATCCGTTGGCCAGTTGTTTCTTGAGAATCGGGGTTTCGGTTTCCGCCTTCGGGGCCGGTGTCGTCCCCCCCGTCTGGGTGGCGCGGCTACCCAGGGGTTCGATGATGACCGTGTTGAGTTTGGCGGCGACAAAGTACTTCTTGGCGACTTCCTGAACCTGTTCGGCAGTGACTTTCTGGATTTCTTCGACATAACGAGAATCAAATAAGGGATCGCCTGTCGATCGAAAGCTCTCGCTCAAGCTTTCGGCCTGATTCTCGACCGTCTGCTGCCGCATAACGTGTTCCACGGCTTTTTGACGTTTCGCTTTCGCCAACTCCTGTTCCTGGACGGGTTCGGACTGCAGTCGTTCAATTTCTTCAAAGGTGATCTTTTGCACCTCCGCAAACTTGGCGGGTTCACTTTGGACGGTCACCTGGAACCAGCCCCGGACATATCCCGGTGTATTCGATGCGCTGTCGATGGCATCGGCCAGGGGTTCTTCGATCTGCAAGCGATGCACCAGGCGCGACGTGTCACCGTGTGTCAGGATGAAACTGGCGACATCGAGTGCGTAGAGATCAGAATTCTGTAAGGGGACGGTAGGCCAGGCAAAGACCGCCTGGGTTGATGGTCCTTCCATTTCGAGCCGCATCGAACGGGGGGAGACCTGATCGGGCTCGGTGGGCAGACTCACCGTGCGTTCGGTGGTCCGCCGGAAACTCTTGAACATCGCCAGCACGGTTTCCAGCACCGAATCCGTTTCGATATCTCCCACGACGACGACGGTCATGTTCTGGGGCACGTACCGGTGTTTGTAATAGGCGATCACGTCTTCACGCCGGACTTGCTGCACGACATCCTGATAGCCCACAATCGGGTGCCGCGCCGGATGCTCGGCATAAATCAGCAGTTTCAAAGTGTCATACAAAACGGCTTCCCGCTCGGCGGCATACATCTCCAGTTCACGCTGCACGACTCCCAATTCCTGGACGTACTCGTTTTCTGGAATCGTGGAATTCTGCATGTTGTCGGCGATCAGTTCGATGGCCAGATTGACGGCAGACCCGGGACAATCGATATGGAAGGCCGTGACCGATTCCGACGTGTAGGCATTCGTTTTTCCGCCTAACGAATCAAACAGTTCCGAGAACTGGGCTTTTGTTCTGCGGGTAGTGGAGCCGCCGGCGAGGATGTGCTCGAGCATGTGGCTCAATCCCGCCCCCAGATCGCGACCCTCGTAAGCGCTTCCGGTATTGCTGACATAACAGCGGACCGTGGCAACTGGGGCCGAGTGGTTCTCCTGAACAATGACGGCCATGCCGTTGGTCATTCGTGCCAGAGTCACGCCTTTGGCCAGCGTCTCGCGGGATGTATAGACATTCTCCACCTTGGCGACGGGGGGGGCCGTTTTTCCCGCAGGCGCGGGCTTGAGTGTGGGGCGTTGAGCGACCGCAGTGGTGGCACAACTCAAAACACAGACACACCAGGCCAGGAGTTGGCGAGACGACATGCGACTGATTCCTTCAGGAAGAGCATGAGCGCGAGCAGAAACATCGGCCGCCTGCGCCGGGAATCCGTTTCGAATTCCGGCGCAAGTCGGTGCGATGGGGTGTGGCCGCCAGGCCTGCCGTTCCCGCAGGCCGGCCAGGTTTACTTGGGTGTCGCCAGTACGGTGGCCTTCTGGATCTTCACGTCAGTGACAGGGCGATCGCCCCGGCTGGTGGGTGTCGCTCCAATTTTCTTGACGACCTGCAGGCTGCCTTCATCGGCGGTTTTGCCGAACGCCGTATACTGCCGGTCCAGGTGTGGCACCTTTTCCAGGCAGATGAAGAACTGCGAGCCGGCCGAGTTGGGATCGTTCGTACGGGCCATCGACAACACCCCGGGAACGTGCGACGTGGCATTGAATTCTGCGCGAATCGTATAGCCCGGTCCGCCGGTTCCCGTACCGTCGGGGCAACCCCCCTGAATCATGAACCCGCTGATCACGCGATGAAAAATCAGACCATCGTAATAGCCGATTTTTGCGAGCGAGAGCATGTTTTTACAATGCCCCGGGGCCACATCGGGGTACATGTCGAGTGTGATCTTTCCGAGCGTTGTGTCGAGCTCAATCTGATATTTGTGTTTTGCGAAGTCGATGTCTTTAGCGGCCGCTTCGACTTCCGCCTGACGATTCTTTGCCATGGGCTCTTTCTGTGGGGGAACTGGGCGACACACGCCGTGTCTGTCGCTGGAAATTGACTGGCACCGCCCGGTTTGGCAGGCCTCAAGGTTCAGAATCTCGAACCAGGCCGCCGGCTCCAACGGGGGCTGCCGCGTTATCGCCCTAGACTTCACCCGATTGAAATCGAATCACAAGACCTGCGAGTTCGCGAAGGCCGGGTGCTGGAGCGGCAGATTCCAGGCGGTCCCCCCGGATCAGGTCGGGCACGACTAAAATCGGATGCCAAACCGCGCGATGAACCCGGTATTTATATCGAAACCCGGCGTCCCGTACAGAAAGTCGACCTGTCGGTCGAAC
>JAFEBR010001209.1 GCA_018242565.1 Planctomycetota bacterium
ATCCGTGACATCCGCGGTTCTCTCTCGTCCGAACGCGACAGCACAGCAAAGGGCTGTGTCAGCCCGGAAAGCATTCGCGAGGTTTTATTTGATGAGGTGACCCGGCGGCTTTTGGATTGCTTCGTTCCACCCCGGCTCAAGCCAACGCTACGACATTGCTGGCCGACAGAAATTTAAATTTCTGAATTCTTTGGAGAAATCGCAGGAAATCGAGGGGGTTGTTGAGTGCCCGGTTGTCGCACGGCAGTCGGGCAGACGACCGGAGACCTGCGGTCGGGACTGAGGCGGGGTCGGGAGACCCGCGCCGAACCAGGGGAGAGCCCCGGCCCGGTCTGTCACGTTTTTTATCCGCGAGATCCGTGACATCCGCGGTTCTCTCTTGTCCAAACACGAGAGTACACCAAAGGGCGACGGCCGCCCGGCTATCCTTCGCGAAGTTGGATTTGATCAGGTGACCCGGCGGCTTTGGGATTGCTTCGTCACACCCCGGCTCAAGCCAACGCTACGACTTTGCTGGCCAACAAAAATCTGAATTTCTGAATTCTTTGAAGAAATCGCAGAAAATCGAGGGGGTTGTTGAGTGCCCGGTTGTCGCACGGGAGCCGGACTGACGTCAGGAGACCTGCGGTCAAGCCAGCGGCGGGCTCGGGAGACCCGCGCCGAACGGGGAGAGAGCCCCGCGCCGGTTCCCCCAGGAGACCGACGCGA
The DNA here is from genome assembly GCA_018242565.1 of Planctomycetota bacterium. Taxonomy (GTDB): domain Bacteria; phylum Planctomycetota; class Planctomycetia; order Planctomycetales; family Planctomycetaceae; genus JACQFH01. The sequence continues at coordinate 709 of JAFEBR010001209.1, forward strand.
GCAAATTCGGACAGGCCTCGGGTCAGACCAGATGTTCCATGTGACACGCGACCGACTCGGCGAGGGCCTCGACGTTATACCCACCCTCCAGCAGGCTGACGATCCGGCCCTGGCAGTACTGGTCGGCGACTTGCCGGACCAGTTTGGTCAGCGGTTCGAAATCTTCCGTTTCGAGACGCAGTGAGCCGATTGGGTCGGCGGCATGAGCGTCGAAGCCGGCGCTGATCAGAATCAATTCCGGCTTGCAGCGGTTAGCCGCCTGCTCGAGAGTCGAATGAAACGCCTCGATGTACGACTTGCGGGGCAAGCCGAACTGAATGGGCAAATTGAACTTGGTCCCCATCGCCCGACCCCGGCCGGTCTCGTGCGAGGCGCCCGTCCCGGGATAAAACGGAAACCGGTGCGCCGAGAAAAAGAAGACGTCGTCGCGATCGTAAAAAATGTCCTGGGTGCCATTGCCATGATGGACGTCCCAGTCGACGATCAACACCCGCCGGAGTTGGCGGTTCTGAATGGCATGGGCCGCGGCGATGGCGACGTTATTGAACAGGCAGAACCCCATGGGGGAACTCGACAGGGCGTGGTGCCCGGGGGGCCGAATCAGACAGACCGCCTGTGGGGCCTGTCCATTGAGGACGGCATCGACAGCCGAGACGGCAGCACCGGCCGCCGCGGCGGCCACGGCGTAAGAACGGGGGCAGACAACGGTGTCCGACTCGATGTAGCCCCCCCCCTGCCCGGCGTACTTCTGGATGTTGGCGACATGCCCGGGGGTGTGGACGAGTTCCAGTTGTGCCGGTTCTGCGGGGACCACGGCACCGCGTTGGAACTTTTGGAGCACGCCATGCGTCTTAAGATAGTCGTCGAGATGGCGAACCCGATCGGCACATTCGGGATGGGTGCCCGTTTCATGCTCCAGAAAAATCGGATCAGAGTAAAGACGCGGGCGCTGCAGATCGGTCATGGTGGAGTTTATGCGTAAATTGCCGAAAAAACTTGACATCTGTCGAGCGAGAGTGCTAGTTTTGACACCTCACGCCCGGCAGAGTTCTCCTGAAAAGTCAGGGCGTGCGGATTGCACCTCTGGGCGATAGCATTCTCGCCGACGCAATGATATTTTACCGAACAATTTTAGTGGTTTGCGCAGCCCATCGCGACAGCAGCCGTTAGTTCCCGACGACGGTTTCGTGACTTCAAGATCCCTTCACATCATACCGCGCCGAAACATGACCGAAATGACGTGGCCCCGCTTGTTTGTCCGGTTCGCTCAAGAACACCTCGTGCCCCAGGCGGGTGGGGTGGCTCTCGTGGCGGCCCTTGTCCTGCAGTCGGCGGGCGTCGCCGAAGCGCAAGGTGTCAAAAAGGGAAAAGGCGGAGCGGGTTCGACTCCCGGATCGGGCATGTCGATGCCGGCGATGGATGGGGGCGGCGTTCGCGGCGGAGCGGGCAGCATGCCCGGCATGCGGATG
>JAFEBR010001210.1 GCA_018242565.1 Planctomycetota bacterium
ATAAAGGTTACATTCGCGCGGTGGCTGTCAGTCCCAATGGTATGCTGATCGCAACCGGCGGCAACGACAACATGGTGCGGGTCTGGTCGGCGGCCGATGGTACGCTGGTGAAAGAACTGGCCGGGCATCCGCGGCACGTGTACAACGTGGCCTTTCATCCTTCGGGAACAGCGTTGATTTCCGGTGATCTCATGGGGGGGGTCAAACAGTGGGACGTGGCGACCTGGACGATGACCCGTGAGTTCGATGGAAAACTGCTCTCGAAATACGACGCCGGTTTCAAAGCTGACGTGGGTGGCATTCGCACGCTCGAGTTCAGCCCGGATGGTAAGATCCTGGCAGCCGGGGGAATCACCGATGTCAGTAACGCGTTTGCGGGTGTGGGGAATCCGTTGATTCTGTTATTCGACTGGGAATCGGGCAAGCTCCTGCGTCCACTGCGTCCGAAAGAAGCGATTCAGGGCAGTGTCTGGGGCATGAAGTTTCATCCTTCGGGAGAATTTCTGATCGGGGCCGGAGGCGGGGGGGCCGGAGCGATGTGGTTCTGGAAAACGACGGAAGAGCCTTCATTTTACGCCATGGGCCTGCCCAGTGTGGCGTACGACCTGGCCTTGCATCCGGACGGGTTGCGGCTGGCGGTGCCGCTGTTTGACAAGACCCTGCGGATTTACGACATGTCGGCCAAGCTCGACGTGGCGGCCAAGTAATTTCCAGGGACGCACCTCAGGCGACGTCTGCCGCGTGAATTCAGGGCCCGCTTCTGGTCGGGAAAATCCTGGTGACGGGGGGGCATCTCGGCGTGAAACGGTCGCATTTACGCGGTCAGACGCGTCGGTGCCGTTATGGCCGAAGCGTCAGTCTGGCTGGACTTCAGCCAATCCCGGCGGATTTTCAGTTTTCGAACAGCAGGCCCCCTCGATCTGCCGATAATGACGAAAGAAGTCATTGTACCTGCGGTAGCGGAAATGGAATTCCGGGGTGGGGCGTGCGCCGATTGCTGAAAAAGTCGACCGTTTATGCGGCGTTGAGTCTGGCCAGCTGGGTGTTTCCCTGGACTGCGTCAGCCGCCGAACCCGGCCCTAAGCCCGAGCGGACAGCGGTGCGTCCCATTCCGTCGGACCGCGATCCAGAGATCGAAGCGCTGTTCATTCAGCCGGCCCAGGGGGTGGCTCCGTTGGCCCCGAATGATCCCTTGCGCCCTGCGCCTCCGCCATCACAGTCGGCGCCTCCCTTGCAGAACACCGAATCGCTGCTTGGGCCACCCACGTTGGCGGGGCTGGCCGGGGGGCGGGGTCGGGCACGGACCCTCTCGCGGGGACGGGCGACGGCCCCCTACA
>JAFEBR010001211.1 GCA_018242565.1 Planctomycetota bacterium
GATTTCCGAATTGTTGCCGTACACGGCCCAGCAGATGCACCATCTGGCGCTGGTCCGTGGTGTCAACACGAACGAAGGGGATCATGGGAAGGGGGCTCATATCATGGAGACCGGGCATCGCGAGACGCCGGGCTTCGAGTTCCCCTATATTGGATCGGCCTTTGCGTCGTTGTTGACTCCCGCCGACAGTCCGTTGCCCGGCTATATTCATGTCAGCGGCGGGGGAAGTGCCAAAGAAGCTTCATTCCTCGGGCCGAAGTTTGCCCCGGTCGGTCTGCACGATGGGCGTCCCCCGGCGAATCTGGGTTTGCCCGATGGCGTGTCGCCCGAGGCTGATCGCAAACGGCGAGACTTGCGAGCCCGTTTGAGCAATCGGTTTGTGCAGGGGCGTCGTCAGGTCGAAACCGAGGCGTATAATTCTTCGTATGATCAAGCGGCGGCCTTGATTGCCCGCAAAGACATCTTCGACTTCAGCAAGATTTCAGAGGCCGATCATGATCGGTATGGCCGCCACGACTTTGGCCGTCACTGCCTGATGGCGCGGAAGCTGATCGAAGATGGTGTCACGTTCGTGAAGGTCACGCACACCAACTACGACACGCACTCTGAGAATTTCAATTTCCACCTGGAACAGTTGGGTGAATTCGATCGACCGTTCGCCGCGTTCGTCAGTGATCTGGCGGACCGCGGGTTACTGGCGAATACGCTGGTGATCGTGATGTCGGAATTCGGCCGTACTCCGCGGATCAACCACCTGGTTGGGCGCGATCACTGGGGCACGGCCTGGTCGGTCGCCCTGGGTGGCGCCGGGATTAAAGGGGGAACTGTCTCGGGGAAAACCAATGCCAACGGGACGCAGGTGACCGATCGCGAAGTCAATGGCGGTCACCTGTTTCACACCTATTATCGTGCCGTGGGGCTCGATCCCACGGAAGCCTTCTGGCACAACGGGCGGCCGTTTCATAAGGCTGACCCCAAGACCGAACCCATCAGCGAAATTCTGGCCTGATCGAAACCGTCGATTTGGTGCGACGCGCGGCCGATCTGGCCGCGTGCGGCGCGGAGGGTGCCGCGCTGTCTGAGACGCAAACACGGGGGGATTCCATGGAGTGTCAGCGAGTGGTCCAGGGCCGGTCGATTAGTCGCGGCGTGCGACGGTCTCTGCGGAATTTGGTCGTCTGGTCGATTGTGGCCCTGGGGGCCTCGAGCGGACCAACAGTGATCGCCGCCGAGGATCCGCGGGCCAACCCTGCTGCTGCGGCGCCGGCCGCTGCAGCCGAACCAGCGGCGGTTAAATTCACGCGATCGGATCTCGAACGCTGGACGGCACAGGCCAAGGTGCTGACGGATGCCGCCGCGCAGGCCGCGGCTGCGCTGGAAGCCGCGAATAAGGCGGTCGCGGATGCTAAGGCCGCTTTGACGGCAGCCGACAAGGCGATTGCCGAAGCGACGGCCGCCATTACCGCAGCCGAGCCTGCCAAAGTCGCCACCGAAAAAGCATTGGTTGCGGCTCAAGAGGAACTCAAAAAGGTCGAGGCCGAGAAGAAAGACGACGCCGACGCCATCAATGCGGCCAAGACGGCAGTCGCGGCTGCGCAGACGGCCGCTGACACCGCAGCCAAACAATTGGCCGAGGCGCAGGCAAAAAAGAAGCAAGGTGAAGAGACCAAAGCGACGGCCACCAAGCAGATTCCGGAATTTGAAGCGGTCATTAAGCCCAGAACCGAAGCCAAAGCAGCGGCCGACAAATTGGCGGCTGAAGCGCAGGTGCAGATCAAGACATCACAGGACCGACTGACCGTACTGGGGCAGGGAAAGGTGCAACCTGACCCGACCGCCACGCGACTGATTCAAACCGTGACCCACGATCGCCCGCTGCTGGCGTGCAAGTTCGATGCGGCCGGGCAATACCTGCTGGCCGGAGCCGAGGATAGCCTGCTGCATCGGTGGGATCTCGTCACGAACAGTGCCGTGCATCTGAAAGGGCATCGCAGTTGGATTGGTACAATGGCTCCGTTGAACCCGACAACCAGCGTCCTGGTCACGGGTGGGCATGAAGGCAAGCTGGCGTGGTGGAACGCTCTGGACCCCGCACCTGCTCCCAGTCGCATTATTGACGCACATAAAGGTTACATTCGCGCGGTGGCTGTCAGTCCCAATGGTATGCTGATCGCAACCGGC
>JAFEBR010001212.1 GCA_018242565.1 Planctomycetota bacterium
CGCGGTTGTCAGAAGTCGATTCGTAAACAACTGCGGTCGGACAGCCGTTTTCCGTTCGCGTCACCGTTGGGGCAATTTATTTTTCGAGCCCTCTGTTTTTGGTCGCGTTCTTTCCTGAGCGGTGGGTTTTGGAAAAAATGGAAAAAAAACGAAGTCCTTTCCGGTTTTTCTGTTGTTATCCGGAAAACCTGTAAGTATATTTCCTTACAATAAGTTGAGCCGTTAGCGGAAATTTGGGTCCTTTTTGAATATTGGGCTGGGTTTTGCAACCGGTGAATGGAATCGGTCAAGTTTCGAAGTCATTTTTTGGAAGGGGAGAGCGTTCAATGAAGTTGTTGAATATGTTGGCAGTTGCCGCGACGGCAATTGGCTTGTCGGTTTTTGCTCCCGTAGGGACAAAGGCCAGCAACTTGGTGACAAACGGCGATTTTGAAGCCTTTACGGGCGGTTACAACAGCACGGACCCATCTCAGTTGGAATGGGGTACCCACACTGGTCCTGATTACACCAATCTGACCAGCTGGCAGAGCGGCGACGGGACAAATGGGACCGGTGATGATCGTACCGGCGCGGGCTACAACTTCCTGGTGAAGAATGGCACCGCCGACACGACCGGTTCTTATTCGCCGCAGTTCGGCCAATCCGTGACTTGGTGGGGATCGAACAATGGTGGTAACGATGTCATTACTTCCAGCAGCAACGGTGGTAATTTCGTCGCGCTGGATCCGGTTTTCCAGCAGGGTCCGCTGACCCAGACGATCACTGGACTGACGATCGGGACCGTTTATGAATTGAAGTTTGAATGGGCTGCCGCTCAGCAGTACACCTACGATGGTCCGACGACTGAAGGTCTGGACGTCACCTTCGGTACCAGCACCCAGTCGACCGCGACTGTCAACCTCGGCAACCACGACTTCTCGGGCTGGATGAGCGAAACGTTCAAGTTCACCGCGACCAGCACCACCCAAGACCTGGTTTTCATGGCCACCGGTGGTCCCGACAAGACTCTGCCCCCGTTCGTCTTCCTGGACGGCGTCTCGCTGACGGCCGTTCCGGAACCCTCGACGATGATCGGCTCGCTGCTGATGTTCAGCGTGTTCGGCGCCGTCTGGGCTCGCAAGCGTTTCGCGGCCTAACGAGATTTGAGTTGGGCAGGCCAACCTGCCTCATTCTTAAAAGATTGCCCTCGGCGAACAACGGTTCGCCGAGGGTTTTCCTTTTTGGCGGGTATGCGGAGTCGTATTCAACGTCCCGCCGCGGTTGCATGAGTTTGGGGCTGCTCCAGTGGTCCTTGAACGAGAGTCCGCCAGCTCTGGTCGTCGAATCGGCGGCCGGGAAGAGTCAATGGCGTTGCAGGTGTTGGACTCAGTGTTGTCCCACCAATGTGTCTGTCAGTGCTTGAAAGCGCCGTTCCCGCTCCACTAGAATTCTGACTCTCATCTTCGTCGAACGGTATCTTCGGGTCGGGGCGGATCGCGAGTTGCTGCGTTGGACGTCGATTCAATAATCAATAAATTGCGATAATGTTCTGCCATGCACGATCTCGGCTACTTCCTGCTGAAGAAACTGATTGAAATTGGGTGGGCCGCGTTTTGGTTGTTTTGGCTCTCGGTCATATTCATTCCCCTCGAACGATTGTTTTCGCTCCGGCCGCAGAAGATCCTGCGAAGGGAAGTCTGGGTCGATGTGGGGTACTACTTTATCA
>JAFEBR010001213.1 GCA_018242565.1 Planctomycetota bacterium
GCCGCCCAGATCCAGTTTTTTGAGAAGTCGATTCGCCCCGTGCTGGTCGAGCAGTGCCAGAAATGTCATGGTGAAAAGAAGCAGTGGGGCAACCTGCGGTTAGACCAGCGTGATGCATTTTTGCGCGGCGGTGATGCCGGTCCGATCGTCACCCCCGGCAAGCCCGATCAAAGTCGGCTCATCGCGGCCATTCGTCACGAAGACGAAGACCTGAAAATGCCCCCCAACGGAAAACTGTCTGATCGGCAGATCGCCGATTTCGTACGGTGGGTCGAAATGGGGGCTCCTTTTCCTGCGAGTGCTGCGGCCGCCGGCAAACCTTCGCGCGACCCGCAGCATTGGGCGTTTCAGCCCCCCCGCGAGCCGGCTGTTCCCGAAGTCCGCGATCGACAGTGGCCCATCACTCCGGTTGATCATTTCATTCTGCAGAAACTGGAGCACGAGCACCTTGTGCCCGCGGCCCCGGCGGACAAACGGACGTTGGTCCGCCGCGTGACCTTCGATTTAACAGGACTGCCGCCGACACCGGCCGAGATCGAGGCCTTCCTCGCCGACGAGCGGCCGGATGCGTACTCCCGATTGGTCGAGCGGTTGCTTTCGTCGCCTGCCTACGGCGAACGGTGGGGACGTCACTGGCTCGATGTGGCGCGTTACGCCGATTCGAACGGGCTCGATGAGAACGTGGCGCATGGCAACGCCTGGCGCTATCGAGACTACGTCGTCGCGGCCTTCAATCAGGACAAGCCATTCGATCAGTTCATTGCGGAACAACTGGCCGGAGATCTGCTGCCCGCGGTCGATGAAGCGCAGCGCAGTGAGCAGTTGATCGCCACGGGGTTTCTGGCATTGGGACCGAAAGTTCTCGCCGAGGTCGATGAAACCAAGATGCAACTCGACATTGTCGACGAGCAGATTGATACCGTCGGCAAGGCACTTCTCGGACTGACGCTGGGCTGCGCGCGGTGCCACGACCACAAATTTGATCCGATTTCGACAGCCGACTATTACGGTCTCGCGGGGATCATGAAAAGTACCCGCACGATGGAACACTACAAGAAGGTCGCCAAGTGGCACGAGAACCCGCTCCCTTCGGAAGCGGCTCGGGCCATGCAGGCGGAATACGATGCGCTCCTGGCGAGTCGCAAGCAGGCTGTCGCCGACTTCGTGGCCCGGGCCGACGAGGCTGTGAAGAAGTCGTTGCCGGCGGATGCCCCGGTGCCCGACAAGCTGGAAACGCGTTACCCCGCTGAAACGCAGGCGGAACTGAAGA
>JAFEBR010001214.1 GCA_018242565.1 Planctomycetota bacterium
ATCGACAACTACTCGATCGACAAAGCCGAACGCACGATCACCCCCGGCGAAATCAGCAAGCTGGATCGCCCGAAAGTGGCCGACCCCTGGAAACTTGAAGGCCTCGACGACACCACTGGCGAAGTGGATGTGTCCAAGGTCAACGGCATGCTGGGTGCCCTGGACGATCTGAAGATCGTTGGCGTGCGTCCCAAACCCAAGGGTTTCAATCCGGACCTGTCACTCGATCGCGAATTCGTCAAACGACAGGCCGATCTCGACAATCTGGCACGCGACCTCTCTTCCGCAGGGTTCGCCCTGACGGTCGACCGCAAGACCAAGGATTACCGCCTGTACTCGGAACAAGGAGACCTGGTCGCCGCCACCAACAAGGGGGCCCGGTACCTGTTGCGGTTCGGCTCTGTCTTCCTCGGCGACGAAACCGAAATCGAAATTGGCGGGGCTTCGAATAAAGACGAGGCCAAAGCCGAGACGAAAGAAGGTGACGAAGCCGCGGGAGACCAGGCACCGGGCAAGAACAAAAGCAAAGGGGCTGCTCCCAAGCAACCCAGTCGCTACCTGTTCGTCACCGTGAGCTTCGACGAATCGCTGCTGGGTCCCAAGCCCCAGAAGCCGACCCCACCGGAAGAGATCGCGGCTGCCAATGACGCCGCCGGTCCCGCTGTAAAGGCCCCCGAAAAACCGGCTGAGAAACAGCCCGAGGGCAAAGCTGAAGACAAGGCCCCCGAGTGTGTCCAGCCGCAGGACGACAAGCCGGCAGAACCTGGAGCTGAAGACAAGAAGCCCGCGGCAGAGGGTGACCAGAAACCTGACGCCCCGCAACCCGAAGCGAAGCCCGAGGGTGACAACAAGCCGGAAGCCGACAAGCCCACAGCCGACAAACCGGCCGCGGAAAATCCAGAGGCCGACAAACCGGCTGCCAAGAAACCCGACGAGACCAAGCCCGAAGCGGCGCCGGCCGCGCCTCCCAAAAAGACGGCCGAAGAACTGAAGAAAGAGTACGAAGACGCTCTGAAGAAGTATCAGGCTGATCTCGACGCGTACGACACCAAGGTCGCCGCCGGCAAGAAACTGGTCAACGACCTCAACGCCCGCTTCAGCGGTTGGTACTATGTCATCTCGGCCGACTATTTCAACAAACTCCACCTCACTCGCAAAGAGCTGATTAAAGAGAAAGACGCCGGTCAGCCGGCCGGCGGAAACAAGCCGTCGAAACCCGAGTTCCCCGAACTCGACGAAGACGGCAAAGAAAAGCCGGACGACAAGTAGCAGGCAGCGACATCCGGCCCTGTCTGGGCCGGCTGTTTTTTCGTAAGGACAACCCGACAGACAACCGCGCGACAGCGATTTCACTGCTGTCAGCCTGGATGTCGATCACCCGTCGTTTCATTTCGCACCAAGCCCCCATTGGGAAGCCGGTCATGAGAGCCCCCTGCCTGAACCACCGCGTACAGCGATTTTCTCTGGGGTGGGCCTGCTGTGTCGCGGCCCTGCTGGGGATCGCGGGCTGCGGTGCCGATCTGTACCAGCAGCGTATTGATGCCACCCGGGCCATGTTCGCCCATCAGGAGCAACTCAACCAGAACCTGCAGGGGGCCTGGGGTGACCAGGAAGTCGGCATCTCCTTGCGTGTCCCCACGCAATTCCTGCTGATGCCTCCGCCGGTCAAACCGGCCGCCGGGGCGGCCGCCGACAAGGGGAAACCCGGCAGCGACAAGGGCACCTCGGGCGACAAAGGGGACACCAAGTCCGGCAGCGATGAAGACATCATCGACGATCGCCAACCCACCTATATGAACATCGGCCTGCCGGGCCTGCGTGGCGCGTTTCGGGCGCCGCTCAAAGCCGCAGGCGACAAGAACTCTGCCATCGAAGGTGAAGGGTTCATTTATGTCCTGACGAATCATCATCTGGCCGACCAACCTGAACAGGCAGGCGACTTCAAAAAGAACGTGGCCCAGATCCTGGGAGACGCACTTCACAAGTCGATCGACAAGAACGACTGGCGTGAAAATGACCGGTTCCCGCCTGAAGCCAAGGCCAAGCAATCGTTCGTCAAATCCTTGAGCTACGACACGCTCATCCTCAACTCAGAGGAACCGATCGCCGGTTATTACCGCGAGTTCACTGCCTACATGTACACCCAGGGCAGCATTCAAGTCGTCGTGCTCACCGTCTTTCCCAAAGACGTCGAACCGTCCGAGAAACTCAACGATCGGCTGCCGCTGTGCCTCGAGACCCTGACCGTCTCGGGTGACAAGCTGCTGCTGCCCAGCACGGGCGGAGTTCAGTCCAGCAACAGTCCGACGTTCTGATCTCCGCACGGAATTCCCGGCGGATCAATCACCCGGTGTCGCTGGTGCCAACCAGATCGGCCGTTGGCGCTCCACGGCCCATCCCGTAGCGCCTTGCCCCCTTCCCCGTCGTGGTCCGCGTGCCAGATCACCAACGGGACAAGACCATTCCCGACGCACGCTCACGCCAGGATGTCTTTGACCACGTTGCCATGCACGTCGGTCAGCCGATAGTCGCGCCCCTGCAGGCGGAACGTCAGCCGTTCATGATCGATCCCCAGCGTCTGCAGAATCGTGGCATTCAGATCATGAATGTGGACGGGGTTTTCTGTGATGTTGTAGCCGTAATCGTCGGTGGCACCATACACGAGCCCCGGCTTGATGCCTCCCCCGGCCAGCCAGACACTGAAGCACCGGCCATGATGGTCGCGGCCATAATCATCTTTCAGCCCTCCCTGCCCGTACACCGTCCGTCCGAATTC
>JAFEBR010001215.1 GCA_018242565.1 Planctomycetota bacterium
GGCAGAAACCTGGCGGCTCAGCAGTCGGAAAATCTCGGAGGCGGAAGCTCGATCGTCAGGAACACCATCGGGAAAGAGTCGGCAGGATGGGATTCCAGAGGGACTCGGCACTCGGCGACAGGAACTCGGTCGCTGGGGGCGTCAATCGCCGACACCATCGAAACGAGAAACGCAATGATCCCGGATTGCTGTGATTTGGGCTGGCTGTTCCGTGGTCCGGATTCTGTCGCGGTGGGGTCAACCGTCGGAACGGAATGACTGGGGGTGGTCGGTGCCCCGGTGAACTGCCGTGCCAATTTTCCCGGAGCCCGATTGCTCACGGGCACACCCACCGTGGCGATCAGGAAGGCGATGGACAGAATCCATCCCAACGGTTCCTGCAAACGACGGATCTGGGCGGGGAGCATGAGCATGACGGACGCAGTATAAATCTCGGGTTGAAGAGGCTGCAAGTGCGACGGCTCGGTACGGGGGCCTGCGAATCGCCTTGATGCGGCTGACTGTCTCCTGCGAGATGAGGCAACCCGATGATCTTAGCGCCACAGGCATTCGCTTGTGCGGGAGCGCCTGTGGTCGATTTCCGAATTTCCGCGGTGGTGCATTCGTTGCGGCCTTGTGCGTGACACGGACGGCATCCCGCACACGATGCCGCACGGCTCGCTGTGCCTGCGGCCAGGCGGCCCTCGTCAATGGACTCCGGCCGCCAGCGCGAATGGCTGACGGTGGCAAGGTGCGGGAAGGGTTCTTTTTGGCAGGCGCCTCGTTATCCTCGGTAGTGGTTGTGCGCGGCCGGCACAGTCTGCCCTGTACTGATTGATCTTTTATCGCCCACAGGTCCATCATGACGAAAAAATTCGCTCTGCGTGCCGATCAGATGCGGCCGCTTGTCAAAAATCGGGGCGCATGTTTCGCCACCGATCTGATCACCGTCGCCGGCCGCCAGGTCGGGTACATGTATCGGGATGAGCCGGGAAACGCTCAGGATAGCGGCTGGGTATTCACTGCGGGCCAGGAATCTCAAGCCTACATGGACGATGCCGACAACCACGGCATCTACGATGTGAACACGATTGCCAACTACGATCCGGAGATCATTCCCTTCCTGGACGCTCCGCCGGGAA
>JAFEBR010001216.1 GCA_018242565.1 Planctomycetota bacterium
ACGAATATTTGCGACGGGCTTCAGCGGTACTCCATAGTTGAATTATGGAATGCTGCATTCATGGCAGGAGTGGTTTGGATTGTCGCTGCGAGCTTTTGCTTGACCGAATTGGGTACTACGGCACGTCGGCTGAAATCGCTGGTTGCGCAAGTCTGTCGGCGGCTCCGCTCACGATACGTCCAGCAAAGAAAGCAGGCACAAGAAATGCGGGAAGCGGAGAGGGATCGGCCTGGTCGTGAGGCTGCTGAACGAATTCGCCTGCTCGAAGTGGCTCGTTTGGACGAAGAAAGGCGTGTCCGAGAAGAACGGGCAGCACGTGATTCTCTCCGTCGTCGCGAAGCGCGTTCGCAATGCGAATTACTGTTCGAATTGCACCGGCCTGACATCAAATCGCGGTTCACTCGCGCGACATTTTCCACATTCGTGCAGAAGTACATGAACGACGACACCGATGTGGAAGCAGTCGAACGATCCGGAGAACAACTGCGGGAGATGATCCTGATGCATTTGGAATTTTCTGGAAAATCCGCGAGATCGCGGACGCCTACTTCGTTTGAGGAATTGACGCTGTGGTTTCAGGGGCTGCAGCAGCGACTTCAATCACTCAATCTGGACATCAATTCGAGAGACTATTTCGCCCTCAGGCTTCGCGATCGATACCAAGAATTGTCCGAAGAGCTCCTGGAAAAGTTGCGCCCATGAAATCCATTCGCATCGGACATGAAGCCAGTTCGGGTGATGAAGTGCGATTGCCAATCAACAGTTTCCGCACTCATTACCACATCATCGGCGGCACGGGAAAAGGGAAGACGACTGCACTTCACACGATGTTGCACCCGCTGTTCCTCGATCCTCTGGAAAATTCCTGTTTCTTCGTGATTGACCGTCTGGGAAATTTTTCAGAAGAGTTATTGCTGTGGATGGCGTCCGATTACTGCACCGATCGCGTCCGACGCCGTTTGCTTTATCTCCAGCCCGCCCGAGATGATGTCGTGGCCCCATTCAACCCCTTGATGTGCGCCAACAAAAATGAGGAGTATTTTCGGGTTGAACGCACGACCGAGATCATTCTGCGGGCCTGGGAGAGCGTCAACATCGAGGCGATGCCACGCTTGGCACGCTGGACGACAAATGCCTTTCTCGCTGCATCGAAGCTGGGACTGACGATTTCGGACTGCTCCCATTTCCTCCTCCCCGCGAGCCCCTATCATTCTCGCCTGATGGAGATGTTGCCGAGCGGATTGCAAACCGAGTGGGCGGACATCACTAGTGCTCGCTCGGCAGATGCGACTCGCCTTTTGGAATCCTCCCGAAATCGATTGAAGCCGTATTTCGATAATGACGTCCTGCGTCGCATGTTTGGAACGACCGAGAGTTGTGTCAACGTGCAGCGCATGATGGAAGAGGGACGTATCGTCATTGTTGACCTCTCCCCCAGGAATCGACTCTCGGCCCAAACGTCGAATGCGATCGGCGCGCTGCTCATCAACGAGATCATCGCCACGATTCGCAATCTTCCCCGGACAGTGCGCTATCCGACATACCTGTTTCTCGACGAATTCCAAAATTTTGTCGGACCGGATCTGGAACACGCGCTCCCCGAAACGCGACAAATGGGGCTCAATCTGATTCTCTCTCACCAGAGCTTTTCGCAATTGCAGCGCGGTGATTACGACATGACCGACATGATCTTCACGGCACAATCCCGCATGATCTTTGGCGTCCAGGGAGAAGATGCAGATCTGCTCGCCAACGAGATCGCCTCCATCCGCTATGACCCGCGGAAGGTCAAAGAGGAGATTTACTCGCGTCGGCAACTCAACAAGGGACAAAAGATCGTCGAGTTGCACAACCGCAGTACGACTCGAACGACTGGAGATTCAATAGGCGAGTCGGACCAGGAGGGCCAATCAGAAAATCAGTCGATCCATGGCGACCCATTCGCGTATGGGACGTATGGTCGGACCTATCCTGACAATCAAACACAGGGCAAGGGCAAGAACACCACTCGCGGAAGATCCCGCGGATCATCATCAAGTTATTCCGAATCGGAATCGGTGAACCAGACACTCGTCCCGGAGTATGAGGAATTCTCCGAGTTGTCGAGCCGGACGTACGAAACGTTTGAAGAGCAACGGCAGGTGTGGGCGCGTGAAATTCGCAATCTCAAAACCGGTCGTGCCATTCTACGGCTGGTGAATGATCCGCGATTGCACCTCGTGGATGTGAAGCGATCGACACCTGGATTTCTGTCGTACGATATTCAAACCATTGCCCGAAAATTTCCGCAGGCGATTGAATCGATGGACAAACTTCTCGCACAGAATTTTGCGTCGGACTTTTTCGTTCCTGCCGAGGTGATCGATCGGCAATCCCAGGAACGCCTGGACCGCTTGCTGCAATCAAACGTGAAGCTCAACCGCACCCCGAATGCAGAGTTGGCCCCAGAACCCGATCCCGAAAAAAATCCATTTTCTTAAATTAT
>JAFEBR010001217.1 GCA_018242565.1 Planctomycetota bacterium
AGAGGCAGATTCAACGGCTGACCGGGGGGCGCATCACGTGTGTCTGTCGCTAACGGGATGCCGTCTGCTGGCGGCGTCTCGGGCAAAGTCAAATGGCGGATTCATCCGGTGTTTGGGTGTCACGCGGAAACCGCCGGGATAAACCCGGGCGGCTCGCTGGCGTTAGCTGTTGGGACGGCGATGAGACGTGCGATTACCCCCCCCGGTGTTGGCCCGTTCGAAACGGGTGGCGCTCCGGTCAGTCGGCGGCTTGAGTGACGAGACCCATGCCGGTGTATACATCGGTATCGGGGTGAGCCGCTTTCCACTCTTTCCAGGTCGTCGTGGTCGAATCGAGATCTTCGAAACCCGACAGGTCGGACTGCTGGGAGACCACCTGCCCGGCGATGGAGAGCTGGAGCGTCCCGTGATCCCACCCGTGCAGGTCAATCGCCAGGGGTTGGTTTGCGTGTTCGGTCTGTGTCAGCACGCGGACGCAGTCGTTCCAGTGGTTGTAGGTGATCGTGACGGGGACTCCGTCGATCAGATCATTGAGGACTGCGGCTCGCGGATCGCTGAGCGCCGTGATGCGGTACGCACGCGGCTTGCCGTGGATCGAAACGCCAATCACCCGTGCCGCATCGATCAATGGGGCCCCGGCGGCCGAGACGACCTGGGGCAGGCGGATCCCGGTTGTGCCGAGAGTGAGGTTGCGGAGTCGGTTGTTCTGGGCTTCCGGGTCGGGTTCACGTCCCAGGTAAATGTCGGTGTCGGGGTGAGCCGACTTCCAGTCTTTCCAGGTCATGGTCTCGACCTGCAACAGATCGAGTGGCGGGGCTGTGCCGGCTTGTGCGAAGACCTGCCCCTGCAGTTCCAGCAGCAGGCCTTCACGATCATCGAAGCCCGCGACGCGCACCTGCAGTGGATCCCCCGTGGCGGATGGCGACGTGAAAGCGCGGACGCAGGCCCGCAAATCGCAGTAGGTGACGGTGACCGGCGTCTGCTCGAAATAATCGTTGACCACATGCGTCTCGAGTAACTTCATGCCGTTCATGCGGTAGGCCCGATGCCGTCCGTTGATCGTCACGCCGATGACCCAGGCCGAGTCGTCAAGCGACACGTCGGCGGCGAGCAGGGTCTGGGGAATCTGGACGAGGGGGCCCAGGGTCTCAAAACGGCGGACCATCGTCTCGAACTGGCGTCCCGACTGAGACTGCGGAGACTCGGTCGGTCGGGCACAGCCCCCGGTGAACGATTCCAGACCCAGGCTGAATAAAATAGCGCAGCGGGTGACTCGCCGGAAACTGTCGCGATCCATCGGAAACACACTCTCTGAACCGGGCGCGCCACTGTCGCGACCGGACACCTTTGCCGAAATAAAATCAGGGGCCGAACGGAGCACAGGCTGCGATCGGGGGGCTGTCCGCTGGCACTCGGTCAGCCTCTGTGAGTGGCAGTTGCGGTAACTCTAGCAGATCCGCCGTTCGAAACTGAGTTTTCGATGCAGAAATTCCGACACAGAACTGAAGCACATGGGCTGACCAAATAAACGGTCCTAAAGTGGTCTTTTCGGTGAATTCTTCGTGAAGTTGCGGAGAGGATGCTTGACAATTCGGATTGTTGCTGCAGGTCGGTGTATAAATGGGTGGCACACTCTGGGGAAGGCCGTCAGCAGGGGCGACGGTTCCGCAGATTTGCACAGATTGACACAGATTCTTTGATGCTGGGGTTCGCGGGATGAAAGGTGACAGGGGGCTGGTTGTGCGGCGTGGACGGATACCTCTTTATATCCGCGACATCCTTGCCATCTGCGGTTCTGTTCCGTCTGAATTCGGACCGATGTGGATCGATGTCAGCGAGGATTGGTGACACTGAGCGGTTGGCTGGCGTTTGTACTCAGGCGCTGTGTTCTGACCCGGTGGGGAACCACGAAATACACGAAGTACACGAAAGAAAGACGCGTGGAAGAGAACCGCGGATGACGCGGATTTCACGGATGATTCGCGGCCGGGTTTTGTTGTTCGGCTGTGCGGACGCGATGGGGGAGAGTAGGGGATCCACAGATTTGCACAGATTGACACAGATTTTTTGATGCTGGGGTTTGCGTCGAAAATGAGCCGGGGGTTGGTGGTTCGGCGTGGACGGCACCTTTTTTTAATCTGTGGAAATCTTGAAAATCTGTGGACCGTTACCGTCCGTGAACCGGGTGATGGGGAATCCGGTCGGCGGTGATCGGTGACACCCGGCGGTTGGCTGGCATTTGTGCTCAGGCGCTGTGTTCTGACGCGGTGGGGAACCACGAAATACACGAAATACACGAAAGAAAGGTGCCGGGAAACGAACCGCGGATGACGCGGATTTTACGGATGTTTTTTAGCCGGGTTTTGTTGTTCGGCGGTGGGGCCGCGACGAGGGGGAAGGGCCACGGAAATAAAAGAAGGGGAAAAGGAGGGGGCCACAGATTAACACAGATGGACACGGATTTTTTGATGCTGGGGATCGCGGAGAATGTGAACGGGGGCCTGTGGTTCGGCGTGGACGGGTACCATATTTTTAATCTGTGGAAATCTTGAAAATCTGTGGACCGTTGCCGTCCGTGAACCGGGCGATGGGGAATCCGGTCGGCGGTGATCGGTGACACCCAGCGGTTGGCTGGCATTTGTGCTCAGGCGCTATGTTCTGACCCGGTGGA
>JAFEBR010001218.1 GCA_018242565.1 Planctomycetota bacterium
GCCTGGCATCCGCCCCCCCCGTAACGTGAATTCTACGGAAAGGAACGGCATTGGCCCGGCCCATCGGGGCTGTTACCATGCATCCATTAGGGGCCTGCCACCTCCCGTCCCCCGCGCACGCTGCTCCATAACGTTGAGTCACGTCACAACGGCGCACCGATCGGCATCACCTCGGCAGCACATGCCCCCGGTCCGATACCTCTTCCATAAACACCAGCCATCCCTCAATGAGCATCTGATGACGATTCGCCTGGCGTTGAGCACGTTGGTCGCCTGCACTCTGCTGGGCGCTGCCGGTGGTGCCGGCCTGGGTCTGGCGATCGCGAAGTTCGCCCCCGGCTATTATCACACCGTCTTCGCCAACCCCGATCACCCGCGATTTGATCCGACCGAAATCGGCCTGGGGCTGGGCCTCACCCAGGGCACACTGCTGGGACTTGGCGTGGGCCTGGTGCTCGTCACCCTGGCTTGCTGGCGCGCCATTCGCCGCGATCGCAGTACCAGCCCGAACTCTGCTCCGCCCCCCGCCGCGCTGCCCGGAAAGGCGGCGCGCATTCTGCGGTTCTCGATCGCCTGCCTGGCGTTAGGACTCGCCCTAACCTGCGGATTGGTGGTCGGCTTAGTCCTCGGCAACAGCCAGACGTATCACCTGCGCTACCTGGAAGAGCGCGCCGCGCTGGCAACACTCATTGCCGACGACCCCGCTTTTGCCGGAATCCATTTCGATGAACGCTCGGACGGAGGCGTCTTCCTCATGGGCACCGTGTCGAACGCCGACGACCAGGCCCGTCTCCACGAGATCACCCGCCGGGCTCTCGGCGAACGGCGTGCGAAACAAGCCTTCTACGACGTCGAAATCCGCCCAGCCCCCTGACCAGACCTCGCCGTAGTCCGCACGCCGGACGTCTCACCGCCGTCCCCACAGCCAACGCCAGCGAGCCGCCCGGTTTACGCCAGCGAGCCGCCCGGGTTTATCCCGGCGGTTTCCGCGTGCCTCCCCAACAGAGGATGAATCCGCCGATTGACTCTGCCCGAGACTCCCCGAGCAGACGGTACCGACCCAACAAGTCCCGTTCGTGACAGACACACGTGACACGCCCCCAGCCGGCCGTTGAATCTGCCCCTCTGACCGGTATCACCACGTCGCGCCGATACTGCCGGGATAAACCCGGCAGCTCGCTCAAGTCACATCCCCCAGCCAGGAACAGCGCACTTCAACCGCTTCTTACGACACCCGCCCCCGCACGTCTCATCGCCCTCCCAACAGCAACCGCCAGCGAGCCGCCCGGGTTTATCCCGGCGGTTTCCGCGTGCCTCCCCAACACCGGATGAACCCGCCATTTGACCCGGCCCAGGAAGCCCCGAGCAGACGGCATCCCGTTAGC
>JAFEBR010000121.1 GCA_018242565.1 Planctomycetota bacterium
CACCAGTTCGGTCAACAGCGGCAGATCGCCATTCAGCGATTTCAGTGCATTGCTGAGCCCCAGTCTTCCGACCACACAGGCGTTCACAGCCGGTGCTGCCTGCGGCGCGGAGGCTGTGGCAGGGGCCGCGGTCGAGCCTGCCGACACAGACGCTGTCTCAGCAGCCACAGTAACAAACGGTGCGGCCACTGCCGAATCGACGGTCTTGAGACCGGGCCGGGGCGATTCGCCCTCCGGCCCGGCAACAGCGGCCGCAGCATTCTGCCCGGCAAACTTCCGGATCGTGGCATACAAATCGTCGGCGCGCACCGGTTTGGTCAGATAGTCATCCATTCCGGCCGCCAGGCACCGGTCGCGATCACCCGACATGGCCTGAGCCGTCATGGCGACAATCGGGATATGCCCCCCCTGCTCGGTCTCGCGTTCGCGGATCGCCCGGGTCGCCTCGAGCCCGTCCAGTTCAGGCATCTGAATATCCATCAGGATCAGGTTGAACGGTTCGACCCCACTCAAAGCGACCGCCTCGGCACCGTTGTGCGCGACGGTCACTGAATGCCCCTTCCGCACCAGCAAGGCCACCGCCAGTTTCTGGTTATACGGGCTGTCTTCGGCCAGCAGGATCTTGAGTCCGCCGGATTCGTGATCGTCGTCGGTCGACTCTTCAATCAATGCCGCATGCCGATGGCCATGGAAGATTTCCATGAGCGTATCGAACAGTTCGGATTGATTGATGGGCTTCATCAGGTAGGCATCGACCCCCAGTTTTTCGCAGCGGGTGATATCGGTCGAGCGGTCCCCCGATGTCAGCAGCATGACAATGTGACACACCTGCCTCGTGAATCGATGCTTGATATCTCCGGCTAGGGCAAAACCGTCAATCTGGGGCATGTCAGAATCGATCAAGGCCAGGGTAAACGGCGGATCGTCTGCCTCACGTCGTTCGAGCAGTTCCACAGCCGACCGGACATCCGCCACCGCGCTCACCCGCATGTCCCAGCTTTCGAGCATCTCGATCAGCGTCTGGCGGTAAGTGGCGTTGTCTTCGACGATCAGCGCCGGCGACCCCCGCAATCCCAGCGAGTCGACAGAAAAGACCGGTTCACCGGTTTCCAGCGCGCGAAGGTTCGCGGTGAAATGAAACGTGCTGCCCCGCCCCGCTTCGCTGTCGAACCAGATGCGTCCCCCCAGCAACGACACGATCCGCCGGGAGATCGCCAGGCCCAGTCCCGTGCCGCCATATTTGCGCGACATCGAATTGTCGACCTGCTCGAAGGCCTGAAACAGTTTCTCGCGTCGCGCCTGTGGAATTCCAATGCCCGTGTCGATCACGCTGACCTGCAACTGCAACAGGCCATCGGACTGATTCTCGGCCCGCACCCGCACGACGACCTCACCCCCTTGAGTGAACTTGATCGCGTTGCCCACCAGGTTGACCAGCACCTGCCGCAGTCGAGTCGGGTCGCCTGACACCCGGTCGGGCACACTCGCGTGAATATCGGAAATCAGCTCGAGCCCCTTGCGGTGCGCCTGCACGGCCAGCGACTTCAGCGTGCAATTGAAACTGTCGCGCAGACTGAATTCGATGTCTTCGAGATCGAGTTTCCCGGCTTCGATCTTCGAAAAATCGAGCACATCATTGATCAAGGTCAGCAGCGACTCGGCCGACTCCTGCACGATCTTCAAATACTCGCGCTGCAGGGGCGACAGAGCCGTGTCGAGCACGAATTCTGTCATCCCAATAATCGCATTCATCGGCGTGCGGATCTCGTGGCTGATGCTTGCCAGAAATGCGCTTTTGGCCCGGTTGGCCGCCTCGGCCGTCTCCTTGGCCCGTTCCAGTTCCAGATTGCGCTCGGCGAGTGCTTTACTGGTCCGACTGCGTTCAATGGCGTAGCGGACGGTGCGCTCGAGCACCGCCGTCGAGACCTGATTTTTCACGAGGTAGTCTTGCGCCCCTTCGTGAACGGCCGTCATCGAAGCGGTCTCATCCTCGAACCCGCTCAATACGACAACCGGCAGTCCCGGCGCGGCCTGCTGCACGTGGCGGAAGGTGTCAAGGCCGAGGCTGTCAGGCAGCGCCAGGTCGAGCAGCACGACGTCGATATCGTGACTGGCGAGCCGTTCGAGGGCCCCGTTCAGACGGTCGACATGATGCACCTTGAACTCCGCCTGCCGCGCGTCGGCGAGGTACTCGCGCATCAACAGCGCGTCATCCGGGCTGTCTTCGACCAGGAGCAACTGAATGGTTGGCCGACCCATGTCACACCACACTCGTTCCAAACGTCACGACAAACTCAGAACCGCCTCCCTCGCGGGGACGCACCCAGGCGGCCCCGCCATGCCGCTCGGCAATCTGGCGGACGATGGCCAGTCCGGCCCCCGTCCCTTCGATTTCACGTCCCACCGCCCGTTGAAACAACTGAAAGATGCGCTCGGAATAACCCTCGGGAACTCCCGGCCCGCGGTCGCGCACCACGAGTCCCTCTCCCACCGGGTCCGAAGGTCCCGGTTCATAGGGCGCAATCTCGATATCCGGCGGTTCGTTGTCTTGTGTGAACTTCAGGGCGTTGGCCACGAGGTTGAAGACCGCCTGTGTCACCCAGCGGCGGTCGGCCGCGAGGTGCGGCAAATTCTCCGCCACGTGCACCCGCGCCTGCTTTTGTTCAATTCGCGTTTCCAATTGCTGCAGGACGTCGGCAACGACGTCATCGAGCGCCACTTCCTGGCAGGGGTCGACCGAGCGCTGGGCCCGCGACAAGGTCAACACGTCTTCCAGCAGTCGATCGAGCCGTTCGGCCCCTTTCATCACCCGCTGCAGAAAATCCTGCCCCTTGGCATCGAGTTGCGCGGCGTAGCGTTCAGAGACGAGTTTGGAAAAATTGTGAATCGCACGCAGCGGTTCCCGCAGATCGTGAGAGGTCACGTACAACAGGGTTTCGAGGTCCCGGTTCTTCCGTTGAATTTCTTCTTCGGCCCGTTTGCGTTCAGTGATGTCGCGCAAGAACAGTGTAAAGACGGTGCTTCCTTCCAGAGGGACAGGCTGCATCGCCATTTCGGCGGTGAAGCGTTCCCCTCCTTTGCGGACCAGCGTCTGTTCGAAACGCTGTCCGAGCATCGAACCGAGTTCTCCCACGGCCCCATAACGCTCAATCGCTTCGCGCTGCAGTTTGCGACTGGCCGGCGGAAACAGCATTTCGGCCAGATCCTTGCCCACGATGTCGTCCCGGTGGTAGCCAAACGTGGCTTCCGCGGCCGGGTTGAATTCCAGGATCCGGCCTTCTTGATCGATCGTCACGATGCAATCCAGGGCTGCCTGCAGAATGGCACGGTTCCGCGATTCACTTTCCTGCAGTTCCTGTTCGGCCCGTTTGCGACTGGTCACGTCCCAGAAGGCAATCTGTATGCCGGCCACCGCCCCCGCCGCATTGTAGACGGGGGCTTTAATGACTTCGACATACCGCCGTTCGCCATTCGGCAGGCGGTGCTCTTCCACTTTCTGCATGACTTTTCGGGTGGTCAGCACTTCCCGATCGTCCGCCTGATAGATCTCGGCCAGGTCCCGCGAAAAGAAATCGAAATCGGTCCGCCCCACGATCTCTTCCAGCGATTTGCCCAATTCCCGGCAGAACAACTGGTTGGCAAAACGAAACCGGCTGTCAACGTCTTTGCAGATCATATTGATCGGCAACCCTTCCGCGAATGACCGGTACATGGCTTCAGCATCGAGCAACGCCGCCTCGGTGCTTTGTCGCTGCGCCTGCTCCTGTGCAAAGCGCTCTGCCAGTTGTGCAAAGTTGGCGCCGGGGGTAATGGCCAGATCGAAATCGCTGGCATCGACACGCCCCAAGGCCAGGTCGGATTCGACGGCGATCTCGGTTTCAAAACCAGACGCCTCCAGAGCGCGAACCAGCACTGTCGCCTGTGCGGAACTCTCGTGGATGATCAATGCCCGTGCCATGCCACGTTCCAATCACGTCCGAGATTCTTCAGCGGGGCTCATGTGTGAGAAATGTTGCACCTGCGATTCAGCCTAACGTCCGGCCTCACGAACAGCAATCAATCTTTTTGCCCAACTACCGCGAATGGCGCCGGACGGCCCCGAACTGCACCACGACCACCATCAGAATCACGCCGGCCAGAGCGCCCAGTTGAGTCAACGAAACATGTTCGGCGTCCAACCAGGCAAAGACGACAGCTCCGATCGGTGAAACATTCGTTGCCATTCCGGCAAATAAGGGCCCCTGTTCCTGAATCAGCCGGTTGAACAGATAGGTCGCCAGACCTGTTCCGACCACTCCCAGAAAGGCCACGGCGGCGACGGCTTGCACCGCCACCTCGGAACTGACGGCGGGCCGTGCAAACGGAGTCGCCACAGCCACGGTCAGCAGCACGGCCCCCGCGAGAATCAGGCACACCAGCGACAGTTCCAACGCCGGGACATGACTCAACGATTTGCGAATCACCGTGTTGGCCAGCGCATAACACAGGGGAACCGTGAACGCCAAGGCCAGGTGCAGCGGGGCAATCTGTCGATGCAACCCGTCGAAGATCAGAATGCCCATGCAGGCCAGCGCGCCCAGCACGCCCCAGAACTGCCGGCGCTCCGGATAGATCTTCAGCAACACGACCGATGACGCAATGGTCAATAACGGAGTGAAGCTCACCATCATGCCGATGAAGCCGCTGCCCACCCGACTGATCAGGTAGGGCTGAATGGTGAATGGCCAGACAAAACCGCAAGCCACCACCAACAGGACGGCGGGGAGATCCTGCCGTTTCAACACGTGCGATTTACGCAGTCGCCACCAGACCAGAGCCAGCAGCAACGCGCCACCAATGACACGCCAGGCAGCGATTTCCACAGGGGACAACCACGCCGTCCCCCGTTTCATCAGAATGAAACTGCCTCCCCAGACCAGGCTGACGAAGGCAAACCACAGGTAGGGCATCAGATCAGCGACTGGCCGCTTGTGTCGCCGTCGTATTCTGCAGTCCTTCGACGCGCTTCAGGTTTTCCTGGCGCACCGTGTTGAATTCATCGCGGGTGCGTTTGAGTTCGCGAGACAGGCGATCGGCTTCGATCAGGGCCGCATTCCGCATTTCTTCTTCCGCCACGATCGACGAGAGCAAACCACGGATATGCACGTCGGGAACGCGAACATTGGCCAATTCCGGCTTCCCGTTCAATTCGGCCAGGCGTGAGGCAATCAGCTTTTCGGCCTGTTCGGCCAGACGGGCCTGCCGTGCCAGTTCTTCCTGCTGGCTCTGGATCGAGAGTTCCGCCGTCAGCAGTGACTGATCGAGGTCACCCAGTCGTTTGACGTACTGGTTGGGAATCATGGTGCGGACCCGCACGTTCTGGAACTGCCCCTCTTTGAGGTCAGCCGCCCGACGGCGCGAATTCGGCAACGCACGCGTCTGCTGTTCGTTCGCCTGTTCAACTTTGAAGTCGCCCAGATACACCGAGGTCGCATCGTCGACGGGAGCGAACACATACAGCACCTGGCCGGGTTGGATGCCCTGGCTGGTACCGATCTGCAGACCGAGTCGGCCTCCCTGGTCAACGACCGCGCCGGCGGACACCCACTCGCGATCCCAACCGATCATCGTGCGTGCATAGTCGGCCCGCTTTTCCTGCAGGGTGCGGGTCTTGAGCGCGATGTCCTGATCGTTCTTCTTGATCGTGGCTTCGTTGTCCTGAGCCAGCTTCATCCAGGCATCGCGCACGGCCAAGGTCTTGGTCGTCATGTAAAACGAGACCAGGAACGCCACGATGACAAAACCCGCCAGGATTTTTCCTGTAACGTGCATCAGAGGAATCTCAAATCAACAGGCCATGGGGAACACGAAAAACCACACGTCTCTCATCGACGGAATGCGGGCTCGAAAGCCACCTCACCCGCGACAACTTCGCTTATAGCGGTTATGCCGACTGGACAGACCAGATTTCAGTCTGCCCTGCGAGACAAACGGGAGTCTCGACACCGCTGCATCGCAGTTTTCTATGATAAGACCGCCCCAGAAGGGGGGTCAAGAAGATTCGGCCCGGTTTACCAGGTCAAACCACCCGCTACAACCGGCCCCGAAACCAGTACTTGACCCGCGTACATGCCGGCCCCCCGGTCTGAAGTTGGCCCCCCCACCTCGGCAAAACCCGCCCGTTCTTCGGCCCGCCCCAGGCGACCCTGATCGCACCTCAGGCGAGCACGGTCCCGGTCAGGGCTAGCGGGGGCGCGGCCGGGCCGAAATCTGCTGCGACAGTTCCTGCAGGTGCCGACTGTTGACGGTCAGGTGTTCCCGCATGGCCATCACGGCTCCCGCCGGATCCTGTTCGCGAACCGACAGCAGGATCTTCTCGTGATGAGCATACGCCAGCGCAGCCCCATACCGCCGCAACGTCTGCAATCGGCTTTCAATCAGCAGGTCGTGGATCGGGGTCAGCATCAACGGCAGGAAATGATTTCCGGTCGCTTCCGCCAGGATCGAATGGAAGGCCACATCGGCCTTCACGTGGGCTGCCAGCGAACGGCGGGGGTTCCCCAGAATTTTCTGGGTGTCTTCGAGCCGGGTCAAGTGGTCGTCGGTCCGACACGAAGCCGCCAGCGCCGCCATGGTGGTCTCTAAAGGCAGGCGGACGACCGCCAGATCTTCGAGAGGCGCCGCCGAGCGGCGCATCAACCGTTCGTAGCCGTCGGAAATCTCACGCCCGCTCGGCCGGGCGACCCGCGTTCCCGACCCCTGCCGACTTTCCACCAATCCCACCCCGGCCAGTCGCCCCAGCGCTTCGCGGACGACCGATCGACTGACTCCCAATTGCTCGCTTAACGTCCGTTCGGCCGGCAGATATGCCCCGACCGACAATTCTCCAGACAAGATCTGGCGTTCAATGATCGCGGTCACGTCGGCGACGCGCTGTTGAACGGTTTTCACCAGGGTTTTTATGATTCCATTCCTCGCGGGACATACAGGCGGCAACCGGCCGTGAAACAGCTTCACGGTGGCGCCCACAGCGTGACAGTCAATCTTGACGACTGCCAGCGGCGTTGTCATCGTATCGAATTGGTCTGACCAATTTCAATGGCGGTGTCTGACGAGGCGTGTGGAATGGTGCGAAATCTGGTTTCGTGGTGCCTGTGGCCCGCAGGGTCGCTGGCGTGGCTGGTGCTGTGGATGGCCTCGACCGCATCTGCCGCGCCCCCCGCCTTTCGTGACGCCGTCGCACCGATTTTCGAACGCCACTGTGTCGGCTGCCATCAGGGAGAAAAACCCAAAGGGGGGCTCTCGCTGACCGATGCCGCGACGTTCGGCAAAGGGGGAGAAAACGGCCCCGCCGTGGTTCCCGGAAAGCCCGCCGACAGTCTGTTGATCGAGTTGGTCAGCGGCGACAAGCCCGCCATGCCGCAACGGGCCAAACCACTGACGGCGGCTGAAGTCGACATTCTCCGCCAGTGGATCGCCAGTGGAGCCGAATGGCCCCAGGACCTCATTTTGCGCGACAAGCGGCGGGCTGGTGACGACGCCTGGTGGTCTTTCCAGCCTCTGCAGCGGCCTGTGGTACCGCAAATCCAATCCTCCTGGGTGCAGACTCCGATCGATGCCTTCATACTCGCCAGGCTGCAGGAAAAACAATTGACGCCGTCGGCGGCCGCTGACCGCCGCACCCTGATTCGCCGGCTGACCTTCGACCTGCATGGCCTGCCACCCACGCCGGAAGATATCGCGGCGTTTCTGGCCGACACCGCCCCCGATGCCTACGAACGACTGGTCGATCGGTTGCTGGAATCGCCGCGTTATGGCGAACGCTGGGGGCGGCACTGGCTCGACGTGGTGCATTTCGGCGAGTCACACGGCTACGACAAAGATAAACCTCGTCCGAACGCCTGGCCGTATCGAGATTACGTGATCAACGCGTTGAATGCCGACAAACCGTACGACCGATTTATCCGCGAGCAACTGGCCGGCGATGTGTTATTTCCTGACGACCCGCAGGCACTCGTCGCAACAGGGTTCATTGCCGCCGGTCCCTGGGATTTTGTGGGCCACGTCGAATTGCGCGAGGGGACGCTCGACAAAAAGATCGCCCGGTCCAACGATCGCGACGACATGGTCGCCACCGCGATGCTCACGTTTCAAAGTCTGACGGTGACCTGCGCCCGCTGTCACAACCACAAATTCGATCCGATCTCGCAAGAAGAGTATTACCGCCTGCAGGCGGTCTTTGCCGGCGTCGATCGGGCTGATCAGGCGTTCGATCCGGACCCGGCGGTACACCTTGCCCGTCGCCGCTGGCAGAGTGAGAAATCCAAATTCGCCACTCGGCA
The DNA here is from genome assembly GCA_018242565.1 of Planctomycetota bacterium. GTDB lineage: Bacteria > Planctomycetota > Planctomycetia > Planctomycetales > Planctomycetaceae > JACQFH01. The sequence continues at coordinate 8,322 of JAFEBR010000121.1, forward strand.
TCAGGAATTAACCGCGATCGTCGCCGGCATTACGACTCCTGAAATTGAACGCCTGGACGCTGAACTCAAGGACCTCAAGAGTCAGGTGGCCAGCCTGCCCCAACCGGGCGGTGCCGGTGATTCCAGCCCGACCAATGGTTACCACAGTGGCATAGAAGCCAATGCGGACGTCGAAAAATGGGTGCAGGTCGACCTCGGCGAGAGTCGGCCGATCGGGGAAATACTCCTGGTCCCGGCTCGACCTGTCGATTTTCCCGATACGCCCGGATTTGGTTTTCCGGCCCGGTTTCGGATCGATGTGTCGGATGATCCGCAGTTCACGTCACGAAAAACCCTTGTCGATCACACGGCCCGTGACTTCGCCAACCCGGGCGATCAGCCGTTTGTCGTGGCACCTGCCGATTGCCGGGCCCGCTTCATTCGCGTGACGGCGACGCGTCTGTGGAAACGTACGAATGACTACGTGTTTGCCTTATCGGAACTGCAGGCGGTCACCGAGAAATCGAACCTGGCCTTCGCGGCTCCCGTGACAGCCCTCGATACGATTGAAGCGGGTCGGTGGAGTACCAAGCATCTCGTCGACGGCTATTCGAGTCGCACACGATTGGCTGATGCTGCCACCCTCAAGCTGGCCGCCACCCGAAAACAGAAACTCGATGCCCAGATCGCCGAACGGGCGGCACGCCGTCAAGCCGCGGTCGAAGAACGCCTGGCTCCCGAAACGCGAGCCGAGTTGAAAGCCACGACCAGTCGCCTGGCGGAAATCGATGCCGAACTGGCAAAACTGCCCCCCGCGAAGCAAGTGTATTCCGGGGCAAGTCGCTTCGCTGCGATGGGCAGTTTTACGGCGGCGGCCGCACCTCGGCCGGTCTATTTTCTGCACCGCGGGAATGACAAGACCCCCGGCGAGGAAATGGCTCCCGGCGCCCTCTCGTGTTTCCCCGGCTTGTCGGGTGCGTTTGAATTGTCGAACCCGGCGGACGAAGGCGCGCGTCGTGCCGCGTTGGCCAACTGGATCACCAACCCCCGTAATCCGCTTACGGCCCGCTCAATCGCCAATCGTGTCTGGCAGTATCATTTCGGACGCGGGATTGTCGATACACCGAACGATTTCGGACACCAGGGGGCTCTGCCGACGCATCGCGAATTACTCGACTGGCTGGCCGCCGAGTTGATCTCCCCGACGCCGGACCTGCTCCCTGGCAACGAGACGCCGGTTCCATGGACACTCAAACGGCTGCATCGATTGATTCTCCGCAGTGCCGTGTACCGACAATCGTCGGCCGACAATCCGCAGAATGCGGCGATCGATGCGGGCAATCAGTTCTTGTGGCGGATGAACCGCCAGCGACTGGAAGCCGAAGCGTTGCGCGACACCGTCTTGTTCGTGGCTGGCAAGCTCGACCTGACGGTGGGCGGCCCCTCCGTGCAACAGTTCTTCTTCAAAGATGACCATTCTCCGATCTACGACTACGAACGCTTCGATGTTGACAGCCCGGCCGGTCAGCGGCGGAGTGTGTACCGCTTCATTGTGCGGTCTGTTCCCGACCCGTTCATGGAGTGCCTCGATTGTGCCGACCCGTCGCTGCTGACCCCCAAGCGAAATACCACCTTAACCGCACTGCAGGCGTTGTCGCTGCTCAATAATCAATTCATGGTCCGCGAATCAGAGCATTTTGCCCACCGATTGGAAGCGGCGGCGAAGGGCCTGCCCGATCAAATCGCTCTGGGTTACCGCCTGGCCTTTGGCCGCGACCCGAGCTCCGCGGAACAAACTTCGCTGCGCGACTACGCGTCGAAGAATGGCCTGGTCAATCTGTGTCGGGTGCTCTTCAACAGCAACGAATTCTTGTTCATCGATTAAGTCGCGACCTGCAAACTTTCGATGCTCAGCGGATCAGAGGGAGATGTGGCAATGGCTCGGCAGAACAGGGATCGACAAACGACAGCGCCCGGGGGCCACTTCGCACGGCCCGGGCAGAACCGGTCACGCCGTGAGTTCCTCTGGGAATTCGGTGGCGGCCTCGGCGGGATCGCGCTGGCCGACCTGCTCGGGAGGGAACGCCTGCTGGCCGACGATCAACCGGCCACACCGCGCGCCGATCTCAACGGCGGGTTGCACCATCGCGCCCGGGCCAAACGGGTGATCCAGTTATTCATGTCGGGCGCGGCCAGCCAGTGTGACATGTTCGACTACAAGCCGGCCCTGATTCAGCGGAACGGCATGCCGTTCGATCCCGGCGAGAAGGTCGAGTTATTCCAGAGCAGCCCGGGGGCCTGCATGCAAAGCCCGTGGGGCTGGAAGCAGTATGGCCAGTCCGGCAAGTGGATGAGCGATCTGGTCCCGCACCTGGCCACTTGTGTCGATGACATCGCGTTCATCCCCTCAATGGTTTCAAAATCAAACGTCCACGGCCCGGCGACGTTCATGCAAAACACCGGTTTTGTGTTGCCCGGGTTTCCGCACATCGGCGCCTGGATTTCATACGGCCTGGGAAGCCTGACAGAGAACCTGCCGGCGTTCGTGGTGCTGCCCGACATGCGGGGCTTCGCTCCGAACGGCCCCGGTAACTGGAGTGCCGGTTTTCTGCCGGCCTCGCATCAGGGCACGATGATCCGCCCGAATGCCAAGAATCCGATCGCCGATCTGTTTCCCCCCAAGTCGGCGGAATTCATCAACACGACCAGCGACCGCGAATCGCTCGATCTACTCAAGCAACTCAACAGCCAGCACCTGCAGACACGGGCCGGGGACTCGCGACTCGAAGCCCGGATCGCGGCTTATGAAATGGCCGCGAAACTGCAGGTCAGCGCACCGGAAGTTCTCGACATCTCTACCGAAACGCCAGCCACCCGCGCACTGTACGGCCTGGATGAGAAAATCACCGAAGACTTTGGCCGCAACTGCCTGATCGCCCGCCGACTGGTCGAACGCGGCGTGCGGTTCGTTCAGGTCTGGAGCGGTGCCGACAACGGATTCCCGCGACGGAACTGGGACAGCCATGAAGATATTGCGCGCGACCACGGCGACATGGGAAAAAGCATGGATCAACCAGCCGCCGCTTTGATCAAAGACTTGAAAGCCCGCGGTTTGCTCGAAGATACGATCGTCATCTGGACCACCGAGTTTGGCCGTATGCCCTGCAGCCAGGGGAGCAAGGGGCGCGACCACAATCCATTCACCTTCACGGCCTGGTTGGCCGGTGGAGGCATCAAAGGAGGCACGACGTACGGTGCCAGCGACGAGTGGTCGTATAAAGCCGCCGAACACCCCAGTTACTGTTACGATCTGCACGCGACCGTGCTGCACCTGCTGGGGATTGACCACACCCGATTGACGTTCCGCCATAATGGAATCGATCGGCGTCTGACCGATGTCCACGGCGATGTCATTCACGAGATCGTGTCGTAGCCCACGGGACGACCGCGGCGATAGCACAACAATTGCTCTTGGACCGGCTTCGTCGCCGAGAGCGTGCGATTCAAGCCACTACGGGTCTTCGCGGCGAATGATCCGCAGATGGTTGCCTTCGATCTTGTAGGTCAATCCCGCCGGGTTGAGTAAGCCGGACAGGATGTCACCCACGGTCGTGTTGTCGAGCTTCAGCGCCACGGGTTCTCCCAGACGGGCTGCGGCCGGTCCCAGATCCTCCCGATCATATTCGATTGATGCCCCCACGAGTTCCGCCACGCTCACCAGAATCTCAGATAACGGCTTACCGCGAGGCTGATCGAATCGCAGGATCGGTTGCTGCAGCGATCGGACGAGGTCGAATTTCCGGACCGCGGGCAGTTCCGGTTCCGGGGCAAATTCGGGTTCGAGAGGCGCGTCGTCCAGGGCAGTGTCCCCCGTGCGCGGCACCCCGGCCCAGTCGTCTGGCGCGGGCTCACGAGGCGTGAGTCGCGGACCGCGATCCAGCTCGAGGTCGTCTGTCCCGTCAATGTCAGCCGTCGTTGCCAAAGCCCGCAACAGTCGCGGATCCATGTCCCGCGACAGCGATCGCACACTTCCATCCGCCATCAGGACCGACATCGCATCGACGTCTCCCGTCCCGAAACCGTCGGGCCCGTTTACGTACGGTTCCCGCGCCAGACCCCGGACGGTGGGCGATCCTCCAGCCGCCCAGGATCCCAAATGATCATAGACACCCAACACGCAGAGTGTCTGAGACGCTCCGCGGTGCAGATCTTCTAATCGCGTGCGACGGTCATACCCAAAAATTCCCGCCCGCACGTCGGCGGCGGGCAGTTCGGCCGCCAGTTCACCCAGGCCGGCGACACCCACAAAATGCGTGGCGGGAAATCCGTCGGCTCCCGTCAAGCGGGTCAGCCGTGGATTTTGAAACGCCGTGATGCGGCGTCGAACAAATGGCTCATTCTGCGGCGCATTCCAGGGCAGGCTCCAATCGACGCGCGGTGCCCCGGGACCGGCGTGTTGATCAGCCAGTTGCGCCAGCCAGCTCAACCGGTTTTCCGGCGGCAGTTCCACTCCCGACACGACCGCGGCGGGAAATGTCCCATCCTCATCAACGGCGTCCAGGATTTGCTCACCGAGTTCAAGAAACCGGTTGGACGCCTCTTCCAATTCCTGTTCAGCAACCTGCGGCGCCTCAATTGCCTGCGGCACCGGCCCCTCGTGAGCGGGCCCGTCCGACGACGTCGAATCGGGATCAGCCGGACTCGACAAGAACACCTTGGCCGTGCAGGCGATCAACAGCAGAAGTCCCGAGACACACAAGACCTGCAATAAACGACGTCGGGGTGACTTGCCACCGGTCTCTGGCGGGGTAGTGGCTGGGGCGGCCTGGTCGACTGCACCTGCGACCGCGCGGGCCCGGGATTTTGGCTGGCGGGCGCGCCGTGCGGCCGGATTTTCCGCAACAACTTCAGGCGGTTTCTGAATCTCGGCGGGTGCGGGTTCCACGCGGAGCGTCC
>JAFEBR010001219.1 GCA_018242565.1 Planctomycetota bacterium
ACGTCAACTATGCCTTCGTTTTCATTGATCCCGATGAATCCGTGGAGTCAGTACGGCTGAAGGTTTACGTACACACGTCACGGACCGTCGAACTGTACATCGCGCCGCCTCAGTCGCCCGCAGGCAATTGATGAGCTGACCATATCGCGGCTGGACCACGCCTCGATCATCGGGCCCAATGGCACGGGGGTGCCAACCCATGGTTGGCACCCCCGTAACCCGAGCGTGCGCCCGAATTCAACACGCTGGTTCACCCTGTCGATCATTGCCGCGAAGGCATCAAACAGGCGGGGCGAGTTGACGACTCCCACCGTTTCCAGACGGCGTTGTCAGGCAGCGGCCATGCCCAACAGGCCCAGCGCCAGGATCCACCCCACCGCGAAGGTAAATCCCATCAGCAATCCCTCGGTCATCGTCCGCAAAATGTTCTTGACGCAGCTCATCAGCAGGCTCCTTTCATAGAGGTCTTAATTTGAATCCGAGTCGGCCGCCAGGGCCTCAGGAAAGGCGTGCCCCGGCGCGCAGAACTCCTCTCAATCCTAAGTCGGGGCGATGAGCGCTGGCCATGTCAGATTTCTCAAAACCGTGTGATTGATCGATTTTCAAAACACGGTCGGTCCCGAATTCCGCACGCATCCGGACACTGGCCCTTCTCCTCTGAACCGGCGGTGAGCCAGTCACCGGCCGCCGACGCGCCGCGGCGACACCGTGATGGCCGAGCCAGGGGAACCCACGTCGCAACCAGGTCGTCTCGGCAGTCCATGATCGCTTGAACCGACGACATTTCACCAACAGATTCAACCAGCCTCACCCCCCTTTTTCGTGGCTGTTCGTATTTTTCGTGGTTTCTCTCGCTGCGGTGCGGCACCAGGCGATTTTCAGAGGCTGATTGCCCGGCAGTTCCGGCCGGGTGTCGCACGCTGACAAGTTACAAACTTGTTCCACGAGGCTTCGCCATATCTTCCATTTCAGCAGAGCCTTACAGCATTTTCGACAAACCCGGCCGAAATCCTCATTTTGCACTTGTCCGAATAAATATACATGCGTACATTTCATAGAGACGCGCCCACATGGAGAGTTTTCATCGGAGTCCGACTCGTGACCACCGCGCCTTATCGATTGAAGTTCGATCGCACGGCCCGAGATACACGTGGCGAGTGCCGTGTGTCCCTTTTGTGTCATCACGCCGCCGGACTGGTCGACCGGTCAGTCCGTCACGAGTCGATCGCCCGCCAACGTCCCGGACCATGCCGACCAACCCGCTGGCTCGGACGTGGTCGGTTTCCGCGAGGGCAGCGGTCCCCCATCGCAGGCGAAACGGGCCTGGGGAAATCCTGTCGTCCTTGCTCTGATCGCGCCGAGGACGCGCGCCCACCCTTGGCCGCTGCCGATGAGTTCGGCACCCGGCTTAGGCCAAAAAGGGGGCTTGTGGTTGTGCCGGGCAGAGACCTTTCGGGAGCGATCCCGGAACTCATACGTGCAGACGTTGCGAACGAGACAGCAATGGGCCCCACAAAAACTAAAAATTCAGAATTCTTTGGAGAAACCCGCGGAAAATGGAGGTTGTCCGGTCGTGGTCTCTTCACCCGTCACGAAATCTTGCGTGGTGCCAGCCGCCGTTTCAGCCGTCAGTAACTCCCTGCCGCAGATGAGACTATCTCGTGATGCCGCGGTTGAAACTCTGCTTCCACACGTCCCGGCTCAAACCAGAACGAATGCAGATTTGCCTGCCGTGGCAAATTTGAAAATTCAGAATTCTTTGGAGAAACCCGTGGAAAACGGGGGTTGTCCGGTCGCGGTCTCTTCACCCGCCACGAAATCTGACGTAGTGCCAGCCGCCGTCTCAGCCGCGAGTGACACCCTGCCGCAAGGGAGACTGTCTCGTAAGGCCGCGGTTGACACTCTGCTTCCGCGCGTCCCGGCTCAAAACAGAACGAATGCAGATTTGGCTGCCGTGGCAAGATTGAAAACTCAGAAGGATTTGGAGAAAATCGCGGAAGACGGGGGATGTCTGGACGTGGTCT
>JAFEBR010001220.1 GCA_018242565.1 Planctomycetota bacterium
AAGAAAAAGGGGCTCGAAGTGGAATTGCTGAAGCCCTCGGCGGACATCGCCGAAGTGCTGCGAATTACCAAGCTGGCGACCCTCTTCAAAATCGATCCGGCCATCTGAAATCGACATTTAGCTATTTGGTAACGGCACGTGGCGTTCGCAACGTGCCGTTTTTTTTTGCGCCGTTTCGGGCAGCGCTTTCGACTTGGCTGTCTGTCTCCGTGCATGGTTTTGCAAACCGCGGACCTCCGATATACTTGCGACCTTTGATTCGTGGCGTGGAGCATGTCTGCGGTATTCGCCGTGTGTCGTGTGTTCCCGCGAAGACCGACACCTTTGTTCAGGAGCAGAATTCATGAGGATTTCAGCGTGGCAAGGATTTGTGCGGCAATGCTGTCGAAGCGGGGTCTTGTGGGCCGCCGCCCTGGTGTGTGCCGGCGGTGATCTGGCATACGCGGAAGTGAAACTTCCCAACGTGTTCTCAGATCACATGGTGCTGCAGCGGGAGCAGAAGAACAAAGTGTGGGGCACGGCCGCTCCCAACGAGGCGATCACCGTCACGATCGAAAAGCAATCGCACAAAGTCAGTGCCGCGGCAGATGGTAAATGGCACGTCGCGCTCGACCCACTGCCCGCGGGGGGGCCTCACACGCTCGTCGTGAAGGGGACGAACGAAGTCAAATTTGACGATGTGCTGGTGGGTGAAGTCTGGATCTGCTCCGGCCAGTCGAATATGCAGTGGTGGGTGAAACTGGCGAATGATCCAGATCTCGAACGCTTGACGGCGAAATACCCCAAGATCCGTATGATCAACTTCCCGAATGTGGGGACCCAGGAACCAATCTGGACCCATCCCAACAGCAAATGGCAGGTCTGTTCGCCCGAGACCGTGAGTGATTTCTCGGCCGTAGGGTATTTCTTCGCCCGTCAGTTGTTTCAAACCCTCGACATTCCCATCGGTATGATCAATAACGCCTGGGGTGGCTCAGCCTGCGAAGCCTGGGTGCCTCGCAACCTGCTGGTCGCTGACC
>JAFEBR010001221.1 GCA_018242565.1 Planctomycetota bacterium
ATTTGAACCTGCACGACACCCACATTACTGACGAGAGTCTGCTGCACTTGGCGAAGTTCCCGCAACTCGAAACACTCTTGCTGGTCGGTACGCGGATTACGGGTCAAGGGTTGAAAGCGCTGCAGAAGCTCGACCGACTCCGGGAACTCCATTTGTCCCGTACCCGAATCGCAGATGCCGACCTGCTGCCGCTTCAGGGGCTGTCTCGGTTCGCCATCTTGGATCTGGAAGACACCCCGATCACCGACGCCGGGCTGAAAACGCTGCAGACGTGGCCATCCCTGGCCCACGTCAACGTGAATGCGACGAATGTCACCCAGGCGGGTGTCAACGAGCTGCGTCGCGCGCGACCAGACCTCAAGGTCGTGTACAACAAGCCGGGGCCACCCAGCCTGCCGAATTGGTGACGCGCCGCGAAGCGAAGTGCGCGGTGTTACGGGTGGGCGGGGCATTGGCCTGGCGCAGGCCGGGGGGTATGCGGGCTCAAGCCCTCACGCGGTACGGAACGGCACACACCAGGGGATCGGCATCCGTGTCAATTGTCGACCGTCTCGGACAGGGCATGGGTGGCACCGGCTCTGGGGCGAGGGCGTTCGCCCATGAAGAGCGCTTGCAGCGTTTGCTTCAGCCGAGAAACAACGGACGCACGACGTTGCAAGGCTTGTCGCCGCGATTGGGCGAGGTTCTCCTGCCAATCCAGCCAGTCCTCGACCGCACGCCAGTCGCCGACAAAGACCTCTTGCGCCGAGTCATCACAGACCGACCACATCGTCTCTTGAACACGATTGATGAAATACATGGTGGAACATCTTTCTGCAGGCAGATCGTTCATCGACCGCGACCCACCTCAGTGATTTTCTCGCGCACAGCACGAACGCAAATCCGGGAAATGCTGATCGCCTCGCGCTGGCACCCATGGACACACGACAATCACGGGGGTCCACAGCGCTGCGAGAGTCCGCTTGCGAATTCTTAATCTGGCCGAGCCTGATCCATGCGTGAAGACACCCAAATCGTGGACACGAACCGACGGGCACGGGTTGGGCAGGTTATTCTGGCGAATGGCATCGCGCGGGTGACATGGTGACGTTCAGGCGGAAGAACGCACGCCGAGGCGAGGCGGCTCCAGGCGCAGAATCGCGGATTGTGCGAGCGTCTTTGGCGGGTCGCGAGCTACATGCCGTGGCGCTTTGTATTCGGCGCTCACGGATTTCCAGGCTCGGCGCGCTCGATGCGGGCATGGTATGCAGTCCCGCAGGACCGGGAGCCCAGTTCAGGACTTGAGCAACACCAGCAGCATGACGACAGGCGTTTTGGCCTTGATCGAGTGCTTCAATTGAGCCGGCATGTGGACCCAGGTTCCTGGCTGTGCCGCCTGGACATCGTCTCCCAGCCCCAGGCTGGCCTCGCCCTGAACAAAGTACAACAGGGCCGGTTTCGCCGCCGTGTGTTCCGAAAGTTCCTGACCCGGGCCGAACCCAAAGACCACGGCTTTGATCTGGTCGTTCTGAAAGACCGTGCGGCTCAAGATTCCATTGGCGGGAGGCTCGGCTTCCCGGGCCAGGTCGAGGATGTGCGTGTACGGTATGGTCATGGTCGAAGGTCCAATGAGAATTCCAAGAGAACCGGCTGGGTGGCACGATGGTTGCTTCAGGCATCCGCCGGTCTGTTTCACCCGTGTGTTGTTACCGTCGTTCGATCATATCGGGTTTTGTGGCGGAGTGTTTGTCGCGGTCGGCAAATCAATAACTTGCCCAACCCGGTGACAGCGTGGGATAAGTTTCCAACTTGTCAGCGCCAGAACGCCCAACAGAATCCCCGGCGAATCGGCCAAGGAAATCACGCCGGCCGCGGTGCTGCAACAGAACGGTG
>JAFEBR010001222.1 GCA_018242565.1 Planctomycetota bacterium
ACCACTTAACGAAAAAAGGAGAACAACGTGGAAACAGTTTTGTTCAATCAAGCCGACCGTTCGTGTATTACGATTCGGAACGGCCAAGTCGTTTCGGTCGATTATCCGCTTGGTCAAGGACCGACGACCAACGCCGCCTCTCAGTTGTTGGCCAACGAAGAAACCCCGTTGCCGGTTCCAAATTGGGTCGAGAATTCGCGGAGTGCCCAGCCGTCTGCCCCCGTGCTGCGTCCGTTGGTGACCGACGCGGCGATCCCGAAAGACGTTCCGCTGTGGAATGTCGCGCCGACCGGATCGGCATCGCAACGCCGGGCGATCGCTGCGGAAACCCCGTTGCCGATTCCCGACTGGACGACGCCGGTTGTGAATCAAGGCGGGAAGAAGGTTCAGGTTCTCAAGGACTCCCCGTCCACCCAGGTTTCGCGGCAACAGGGGAATTATGGTCAGCCCGTCGTTGCGAACGGCGGACGCGGGGCGTCAGGCGACGACGAGACCCCGTTACCCTTGCCCAATTGGGGAGGACCCGCGCAGCGGCCTGTTGGCAGGTAATTCCTTTTCTGGGGCCGGACGTTCTTCCGTGCGTCCAAATGGCTGTTTCGTTGTCATAGGCGAAACAGCCAGCCCCGGTTTTTAATACTCGACACGTTCGACAGTTGCGTTTAGTGTTTACATGGGCGGCACCGTTCGGAAGTCATGAGCCGATCGGGGCCATCTGTCCCTCACCCGGATAGGCCGCGCCGCCCTGTTTTTTACTTCGGGTGGGGACAGGGTGAGGCATCATGGCGAAAGCCAAGAAGAGTTCAATTCGGTTCGCGGCGTTGGTTCGGGTCTCAACCGAAAAACAGGAAAAGCAGGGCGAGTCCCTACGAACCCAAAGGTTGCAGATCGAAGCGGCAGTTGAACAGATCGACGGCACGATCGTCGAATGGTACGGGGGCCAGGAGCATGCGACACCGGGCCATGAGAAGCAGGAAGTGGACCGATTGCTTCACGATGCTACACGCGGGCGGTTCAATGCAGTGATCGTCGTCAACGCCGACCGGTGGTCTCGCGACAACGCGAAATCGCGGCAGGGACTGGAAGTACTGAAAACTCACGGTATCAAGTTCTTCGTGGGCACGTCCGAATACAACTTGCATACTCCCGAACACGTCTTATTCCTCGGCATGTCGGCGGTGATCGGTCAATTTCAGGCGAGTCATCAAAACAAAAAATCCATCGAGAACCGAATCGAGCGGGCAAAGCGGGGGATACCGACTGGCGGCAAGCTGCCGTATGGCCGCACGTTCGACAGGGAAAAGGAGCAATGGGGCGTCGATGAAGCCAAACAGAAATTGATTGCGGAAGTTGCCCGCCGTTATTTGGCCGGTGAATCAATGGCTGAACTCGCCACGGAGAAGCGTATCAATCACTCGTTTCTGCACAAGGTTCTGACGCAGCGCTGCGGGACCAGTTGGCAGCTCGAATTCAATTCAGACGATCTCAACATTCACGAGACGGTTGAAATTCAGATACCGCGATTGCTCGACGAGAAGACAATTAA
>JAFEBR010001223.1 GCA_018242565.1 Planctomycetota bacterium
GAAATTCAAACGGTTAAGCCATTCTCCTTTCTTACTATTAAAAAGCCCCGTGTTGAACCCGCCGCCGGAGCGCGCCCCCACAGCGCTGGCGACGGCGGCGGTCAGCCACCCCCATGGAAAAGACTGCCGGCCGTCCAGCCGGAAGGCTTCAAGGCTGTGGATAAGTCGGTCAAGATTCTGAAATCTCAAGAAACCGCAAGATTTCGATGGCCGGAGCGGGGGAAAGAAAGGAAGTTGGCATTCAGGGAAGAGATAACCACCCCTGCCACCCGCAGCCTGATCTCGCAATCACCCGATCCGAGATGCCTCGTAATCGCATTCTGAAAGGGCAGGGAGCATCGAAACGCTTCCGCCTGCCCCCACCCGCCGGTAACGTCCCCAAACTCATTTCGTTGGAGCGACGCCGCGAGGACCTGAAACCGAGCTTACCGTGAGTCTGGCGACGATTTCGCGGGTGACATCCGTCCCGGAGACGATCCGGAGCAGGGCCAGAAGCCTCAATCAGCGCCTGACTCCGTGCGGGGAATAAGCTGTCGTCCTACGTTCCTTTACAGGCATAGCGCTCGAATTCAACGCCGGAACCCTGGGCCTCGACCTTCAGTCCATTCATCATTTTCGCTTGGGCATCCACCAGCTCGCCGAGCCGATCGGACAGCTTGTCGCGGAGTGCGTCAAATCGGCGCTTGAGAGCGTCCCGTTTGGATTCGCGGAGACGCAAGTAAGTTGGATCATCGGAACGCGGTTTGGGAAGATTCGACCCGGCTAGTTTGATCGCACCAGAGAATGGAACCTTGTGCCGCTTCAGACGCTGGTACGCAGCCTCCGAGAAGTCGAGCGGCAATGCTTCGTCGAACAGATCTCGATTGGCTGACATTGCTAATTCGACGTAGGCTGCCTCGCAGAGCAACTGACGGACCTCTTCTCGCAATGACGAGAGTCGAGCCTTTCGCCGATCATCGGCTGCCTTGGCCTCGTGCTCGGTTTGGCTTTTGGTGGCCGCCACAAAATGGGCTTTGATTTGTTCGGAGTTGCCGTCCGTGGCTGGCGCCAAACACTGGCTATTCAGCACTTCAACCAGACGAACAGCTTCAGCAGCTTTTGCTTCGCCGCTTCTGGAATGGGCATCGCCACCCAATCCTTTTCTTTCCCTTCCCATAACCGGTCGAACCGATGCCCGATCTGCGCCAGATGTGCGTTTGTGCCGTCCCAAGACTGAAAGACCATAAACGACTCGTAGTTGTCTTCCAAAGCCGTCGCCGATTCGTTGACGCTTCCGGAGAACCCGAGTCGATAACCGGTAACACACGGTTCATCTCGCTGAAGCAC
>JAFEBR010001224.1 GCA_018242565.1 Planctomycetota bacterium
ACGCGGCCAGTCGTATCGCCAATAATTGTGAACACGTGTGTGATGCCGCGCAACTCCTTGAGCCGCTCTTCAATCTCTATCAGCAGCTTATTGCCCCGGTCGAGCGTGTAGCCTTCTGGAAGGGTCATCACGACTTCAAAATCACTCTGGTCATCCTTCGGCACGAAATCCTTGCCAATCCAGCCGAACACGACGGGCGTTGAGACGAGTGTAACGATCGACAACACGACAATGGCCCACCGGTGACGCAGCGACAACCGGAGAATCCACAGGTAAGACCCATCCAGCAATTTCGAAAAGAAACCCGACTTGCTGGTCTTGTGCCCGGTTTCCAGCTTGAGAAACCGGGAGCAGAGCATAGGCGTCATGGTGAATGAGACGAACATGCTCATCAGAATCGCGAAGCCCACGGTGAAGCCGAACGAGTTGAAGAACCGGCCGATCCGCCCCTGCATGAACGCAACCGGAATAAAAATCACCAGCAACGACACCGTCGTCGCGACGACGGCGGAGGCGATTTCCGACGTTGCCGAACGCGCCGCTTCCATCGCCGAACGGCCGAACTCTTCCATGTGCCGGAAGATGTTTTCGTGCACGACGACTGCATCGTCAATCACGATGCCGATGGCCAGAATCAAACCCAGCATCGTAATGTTGTTCAGTGAGAAGCCCATGTAGGACATGAAAGCAAACGTCGGGACCATCGACATGGGAATGGCCAGCGTGGCAATAATCGTCGTTCGCCAGTCGCGGATGAAGACCAGGATCGTGAGGCTCACCAGGATCGCAGCCAACACCAGGTGGAATTTCACCTCTTCGATAGAAGCTTCGATGAAGCGCGACTGGTCGCGAATAATGACGGTCTTGATATCGCCCGGCAGGAACGGAGTGATCTTGTTCAGCCGTGCTTTGACCGCATGGACGACTTCGACGGTGTTCGTCCCGGATTGTTTCTGAACAATGAGGCTCACTGCGTTTTCGCCGTCCAGCCGGCTCAGGCCTCGTGGCTCTTCCACGCCATCTTCGACGCGACCAATATCGCGAATGCGAATCGGTTGATCTTTGCGGTTCGCCACAATGAGGTCGAGGAAGTCCGACGACTTTTCCAGTCGTCCCATCGTCCGCAGCACAAGCTCTTGCGCCCCCTGATCGACGCGCCCACCGGGGAGTTCCAG
>JAFEBR010001225.1 GCA_018242565.1 Planctomycetota bacterium
GACCCCGCCAGTCGCCCGACCACTGGTCTCCCGTCGTCGGCAGTCCGGTTCCCGTTGGACAACCCGACATTCAACAAACCCTTCGTTTTCCCGCAAGATTTCAGAAACGCAAATTTTTTTGGTCAGCGTTTCGTGGGTCCTCTTGGCTTCAGCCGAGGCTTGCTGAATCAACCCCCAAAACCGCTGGGTCACTTCATCGAATCCAATTTCGCGAAGGATCGCCGCGCGGACACCGTACTTTGCTGGGCGATGATATCCGAACGAGAGAGAACCGCGGATTTCACGGATGTCGCGGATAAAAAGTTGGCCGACTTGGGCGGATGCAGCGTCCGTCAGCGGCGCGCTTTTCGCGCACGGTAAAACGGGCCGAGACTTTCTCCCAGTTCGGCGCAGGTTTCCCGACCCCGCCGTTGGCCCGACCGCAGATCTCCCGCCGACGGCAGTCCGGTTCCCGTTGGACAACCCGACAATCAACAAACCCTTCGTTTTCCCGCAAGATTTCAGAAACGAAATTTTTTTGGTCAGCGTTTCGAGGGTCCTCTTGGCTTCAGCCGAGGCTTGCTGAATCAACCCCCAAAACCGCTGGGTCACTTCATCGAATCCAATTTCGCGAAGGATCGCCGCGCGGACACCCCGCTTTGCTGGGCGATGGTGTCCGAACGAGCGAGAACCGCGGATTTCACGGATGTCGCGGATAAAAAGTTGGCCGACTGGGCGGATGCAGCGTCCGTCAGCGGCGCGCTTTTCGTCCACGGTAAAACGGGCCGAGACTTTCTCCCAGTTCGGCGCGGAACTCCCGACCCCGCCAGTCGCCCGACCACTGGTCTCCCGTCGTCGGCAGTCCGGTTCCCGTTGGACAACCCGACATTCAACAAACCCTTCGTTTTCCCGCAAGATTTCAGAAACGAAATTTTTTTGGCCAGCGCTTCGTCCGTCGTCTTGGCTTCAGCCGAGACGTGCTGGGGCGGACCCGAATCGCCGAGGCACCTTATTAAATTCAACCTCGGCCAGGATCGGCGCGCCGGTAAGGCCCCGGCTGTTTCAAATGAGTGATCACGTGGCCGCTCAAGCTACCACTACGGATTCAAACGCTTGGTTTTTCCGCGATTTCACCAAAGAATTCAGAAATTCAATTTTTTTCGGCCACGAGCTGTCGCCCGAAATTGCGTCGCGCGTGCCGGCCGAGCTGGCCCGTCGTTGAGAAGCTCGTTTCGCGAAAGTCGGCGACGACTAACACATCCTC
>JAFEBR010001226.1 GCA_018242565.1 Planctomycetota bacterium
AAAACGGCCGATGGCCAGGCCGCCGAGCCGAGCGACGAGGAACTGAACACGATTCGCCTGGACACCGCGCGACTGAAAGGCATTCGCTCGCGGTTGAGCGATCTCTCGTGGTGGATGCGAATCTTGTGTCAGCAGATTGCCCGACAGGCCAACGAGGAAGACCAGCAACTAGGAAAGTTCTCTCAGGCGCGGTTTAAGGCGGTTCGCCTGCTCGATGAACAAGCCCTGCTGGCCTGCGCGGCCTATGTCGACCTGAATCCAATTCGAGCCGCGCTGGCGGAAACGCTCGAGTCGAGCGGGTTTACATCGGTGCAACGCCGGATTCAGACAGTGCAACAGGCGCCAGCCTCCACGCCAGCCGGTTCATCACCACCGCAGATCGCCGGTGGTCAAGCGCCCGCACCGGCGGCCGGCCCGATGTCGGCACTGTCGGGGAGAGTGCGAGCGACTCCCGATCAGTTTCTGGCCCCCGTGTCGTTAGATCAGCAGCCAGGGACCGCTCTGGGAACCGTGCAGAACAAGACCGGCACCCGGTGCAGCGACAAGGGCTTTCTGCCGATGTCGCTGGGGGATTATTTGCAATTGTTGGATTGGACCGGCCGGCAACTGGCGAAAGGCAAGAAAGGCCGGATCCCCGACTCGATTGAGCCCATTTTACAACGATTGCAGCTCGATCAAGAAGGTTCGCTCTCGGACAAGAAGCCGCACTGCTGTTCGATCTTGTCGTCCAAGCCCTTATTGATTTCGTCGCCGACCTTCTGGGCCTGGGCCTTTTCGACCTCGCACAGCAGGTTTTGAAGAAAGTGCTCACACTGCTCCGAAACCTCCAATTCGACGATGCAATTGCGTACTTGAAAAGCCTTCTTAAACTGTTACACCTGGATGAAGCTGGAAGTGTCGAGTTTCCGCCGAAATTGCGGCTGCAGATGAAACAGGACCTTAATGAAACAATTAAGCAGATTCAGGATTTGCGAGATGCGCAAAAGAAACTACGACAAAAGTCAGAAGCTCCAAACGCAGGTGGTGCGGCGAATGCAGTGAAGCTGCCTCAAAAACCGGGTCAGTTGCAACATATTTTCCGCAATGCACCGGGGCATCTCCCTGACACTCCTGCAAACCGAGCATTACTCGAAGGCTTGTCGAACGATGCGGGGGCAGTCCTTGGAACGGACAAATTTGGCAATACTTGGGCAGCAAGGCTCAATGCCGATGGAACTCAAACATGGGTTCAATATCGATGTGATGTCATCATCAATGGCGGATTGAACCCGACACCCAGAACCTTCAACCCGCAGACAGGGCTTTCAGGACCGTAGCCCCTGCAAAGAGAAACGGAATAAGCGTATGAACGAATTGATCAGTACCAAGCAGGCGTATCTTGCCATGTATTCATTCTTGGAAGAGTTATACTCAAAGTACGAGTTCGATCAGCTTGGTGGCCTGCTTGGCAGCATGAGCTTACTTCCCGATGGCTCGCCAGCGGATCAGGCTATGTGGTGCGACTGGCTCAAATGCGTTGAGAAATCAAAGAGCGAACAGGTTGAAGCGGGGATATGCCTTGATTCTATGAGTCAGCTTAATACTGACGTGCCCTGCATAAGAAAAAGCAACCAGCCATAGCCACTGCACCGGCCCAGCCACGGTCCCGCCCCTGACCCGTTCACCAAGAATTGTTCGATTTCCGGTTTTGCAACAACGACGCTTCGGGCGAATCGAATTCCATGCGGTGGCCCGATTGGAGATCGGCTTCAACAAATAAGGCATCATGCCATCCTGTTTGTTGAGGCATGGCATCGGCCTTGCCTGCCACCGTTGGCCAGTCCCCGCTGATCGTGGCCACCGTTTCCCGTGATGGCCTTGCGAGCAAACGAACAAAGTCCCTGCTGGTCCCGACACTGCGGGAAAATGGTTGCGAGCAAAGCGAGCAAAGTCCCCCGAATGACCTTTGTTCGTTTGCTCGCAACCGGATCGGGGCATCGGATTGGCCCGGCTGACCCTTTGCTCGCTTTGTTCGCTTTGCTCGCAGCACTTCGGGACGGGGCTGGGCGTTGGCGAACGGCAGGGCGATAGATCTTTTGTTGCGGCTGGCGATCTGCTGGGGCTGGCGCTTCGCCTTGATGGGCTGGGCATCGCGGAGCGATGCCGGGGCCATTCATCAGCCGATCAATTCCCGATCCAACGCCCGATAGATGGTCTTGCGAGTCAGGCCGACAGTCCGGGCAATCGCAGCCACTGACTGGCCCTGCTGGTGAAGCTGGCGAATGGCTACTTCCTTCTCTTCGGTCAGTTTGACTCTGGTGCCTGTCTTCCGGCCACCCCACGACTTGCCCTCGGATTTGGCTTTGGCAATGCCAGCCAACTGGCGTTCCTTACGGACTTCAGTTTCATACGATGCGACAGAAGCCAAAACGCCTGCCATCAAACGACCGGCAGGGGTGGTGATGTCGAAGCCTTCCCGGAGCGATACAAAGCCGACATTCAATGCCTGCAATTCATCGAGCAGCGTCAGCAACCCTTTGGCAGTTCTTCCCAAGCGATCCAAACGCCAGACGCAAATCTTGGAAATCTTGCCGCTGCGAACGTCGGCCAACAGACGATCCAATCCGGGCCGGGTCATCGTCGTTCCTGTGAAACGATCCTTATACCAGACAGATTCATCCGGCTGGGCTTTGGCCCATGTCTGCAAGTCAGGTTCTTGGCTTCGTGTTTCCTGTCCCTTGGTGCTGCTGACCCGAAGATAGACACCGACTGCCATTCGTTCTCCTGATTGATGTTGATTTTGGAGTAGAAACCAAAGTATCCACTGCACTGGACGCTGGAATTGATCGTAAGTTCGTATTTTTCAGCGTCACGACGCTGGGGACTTCAAAGTATCCACTGCTGGCGAAATCTGACCGGTCCAGAACAAGAACCGATCAAGTCATGCCTGTCGGGAAATTCCAGCGCCACCCCACACAAGCGATGTCAAATCCCAGCAGGGCCAGCGTTTGGCTGATGGACACTTTTGACAGGAAACGACACAACAGAGCCGATGGCCATTGCTGACCATCGGCCCCGTTGGCGGTTATTAAACGCTGGTCAGTTCGGCCAAGAACGCTTCTTCGGAAATCACCCGGTCACTATTAACGGCTTCCGCATCGTCAGTATCCGGCATTGGGGCCGGATAGAACTCCGCCAACCATTCCTGATGAACGGCAAGGGCAGCGGTGATGCCGGGCGTGATCGTTCCGACCGGAGCATCGACAATCACTGAATTGCCATCGTGCCGGAAGTTTCCGTTGATGGCATTCACAGCATCGAAGAGTTCTGACAGGCTCAGACTGGCCATTGGTGGCAATGCCACCGGTTCATTGGGAACAGCGGGTGTCTGGGCAGGCGTCGCATCCGCGACGCCAAGCGAGGCTTCAGCAGCGCTCTCAGACACCGCTATCGGCATTGGGACGATGGGCTGCTGAGCCGCATCAGGGAACCAGCATTCGCTGGGGCGTCCCCCCGTCGCAATCAATTCACAATGAGCTTGGCCACGATCCCTGAGCCGTGCCAGGGCGTTGACCATCTCTTTTGCGGGGATGTGGCCACCGATCTTGCGAAACACGGGGACACACATTTCATTTTGGCTCGCTTGCCAAATCGAACCGGATGTGTTGTAATTAAAGCCAGTAGTGTACGAAATTCAGTTTTATTCTGCCGGGAAGGGCGGATCTGTTATTCCGTGACGGCCTGGGTAACCGGAGACTGTGATGGCTCGTTTGGCGCGTGCGGAAGTGTTTGACCCCAGAGAAATCGCGATCGTCCACGTGATGAATCGGGTCGTCCGGCGGTGCTTTTTGTTCGGGGATGACCGCTGCGGCGGAGCCGCAGAGAGCAGTAGATAGTAGAGCAGGAGAA
>JAFEBR010001227.1 GCA_018242565.1 Planctomycetota bacterium
ACCACCAGCCCCCCGATCGCCTGCCCCGTGAACCCCAAAATCAAAAAATCTGTGTCAATCTGCGCAAATCTGTGGATCTCCTTCTTTTCCCCTTCGTGGCTCCCCGTTTCGTGATCAGTCGGCAAAGCCACCCATGATGTCGGCCCACCCGCGCCGAAGAATGAAACCCGGTCGTAAAATATCCGTGAAATCCGCGTCATCCGTGGTTCCTTTTCCCCGGTCATTCTTCCGTGTGATTCGTGTCTTTCGTGGTTCGCAATCCTTCAACCACGAACATAGGGACACAGCATAAACGACAGCCAACCGGTCAGTTTCACCGATCCCCGGCGACTGCATTCCACTTCGTCCGGTTTACGGACGGGAAAGGTCCACAGATTTTCAGGATTTCCACAGATTAAAAACAGGGTGCCTCACTGAGCCGAACCACCAGCCCCCCGATCGCCTGCCCCGCGAATCCCAATATCAAAAAATCTGTGTCAATCTGCGCAAATCTGTGGATCTCCTTCTTTTCCCCTTCGTGTTCGTGGTCCCCCGTTTCGTGATCAGTCGGCCAAGCCACCCATGATGTCGGCCCACCCGCGCCGAAGAATGAAACCCAGACATCTATTATCTATCCGTGAAATCCGCGTCATCCGCGGTTCCTTCTCCCTGGTCTTGGTTTCGCGTGATTCGTGAACCTGGGGACACAGAACAAACGACAGCCAGGGTTGACCTGGGCGCTTCGGCGATCCGACCCACGCCGCCCCCCCACAGCGGCGGAAATCGGACCAACCACTCCACCAAACAGAACGCTTTTAAGTTATTATTGACACTTATTAAAATACGTTGTATGATGCAGGTAGAACGTCGAAAAACGGGCTGACCGACGGGTCAGGGGGTGTCGTACGCTCCCGATGCCACTTCGATCACATCAGACCTGGCATCGGTGCCGGAGTGGGCCCGTTTGGAAATAAACGTCTATTTGGACGGCGCACAGCCAAATCGGACAGCCGAACACATGCAGGTTCTTCATCACCGACTCGGAAATTCGGACCGCCCCAGACCACCGCCGGGGCGTCTGCCTACCATCTCAGGTTTCACAGTGAGTTCAGGGCGAATTCCGTAAGCCCTGAGGCAGCGGCATTCCAATTGGCCGCAACCAGAGACCTCAGCCGAGTCGCGCACACGTTTCCTCACCGACGGCCGTTGACGTCCCGATGAGCGCGTGGCCACAAACTTTTCCGGCACCAGACCGGGATGTTCGCTCGGCGGCAGGATCTGAAGATCGCTCTTTAACAATTCGCATAACGGACTGGCCGACTTGGCCCGCGGCGGATTGCTGCGCGCCAAGTCCGTCCAGACTGAGGGAAAATCCCCCGGCCAGCCGTCCGGGATTCAGGACAACTCGGCTCCCAACTGCGGGGTGAGTCGTGGGTTTTGGCAGGGGGGCGGGTTGCGGGTTGTGGTCGCCGGGGGTGAACGGGCGTGGGATCGACGGAGCGATCCACGACTTTGAAAAATTGGAATTCTTTGGCAGAACGTGGGAAAAACGAAGGATTCTCGGGTCGGCGGTCAGGCCGGCGAGTAGGCACCGTTAGACAACCAACTTCCACCCCCCGTACGGGTACCTTTCGTGTGGTTCGTGTATTCCGTGGTTTGAAACCGTTTCGGTAAGAACGCGGTTCTCTGCCACGGGACAAGCGACGGGTGTTGGCAGGGTCGGCGGGTTGCGGGTTGTGGTCGCCGAGGGTGAACAGGCGTTGGATCGGCGGAGCGATTCGCAAATTTTTTGTATTTCTGAATTCTTTGGGAAAACGTGGGTAAATGAAGGGGTCTTGGGTCGGCGGTCGGGCCGGAGAACATGCCAATTACGCGACCAACATTCCCGAACGGGAGCTTTTCGTGTGG
Source organism: Planctomycetota bacterium (assembly GCA_018242565.1). GTDB lineage: Bacteria > Planctomycetota > Planctomycetia > Planctomycetales > Planctomycetaceae > JACQFH01. The sequence continues at coordinate 1,888 of JAFEBR010001227.1, forward strand.
TTCGTTTATTTCGTGGTTTGAAACCGTTTCGATAAGCGGCAAA
>JAFEBR010001228.1 GCA_018242565.1 Planctomycetota bacterium
AGATGGACACAGATTTTTTGATATTGGGGATCGGGGGGCTGGTGGTTCGGCTCAGTGAGGCATCCTGTTTTTAATCTGTGGAAATCCTGAAAATCTGTAGACCTTTCCCGTCCGTAAACCGGACGAAGTGGAATGCGGTCGCCGGGGATCGGTGAAACTGAGCGGCTGGCTCTCGTTTGTGCTGGGTCCCCAGGTTCACGAATCACGCGAAAGCAAGACCGGGGAAAAGGAACCGCGGATGACGCGGATTTCACGGATAATAGACGTCTGGGTTTCATTCTTCGGCGCGGGTGGGCCGACATCATGGGTGGCTTGGCCGACTGATCACGAAACGGGGGGCCACGAACACGAAGGGGAAAAGAAGGAGATCCACAGATTTGCGCAGATGGACACAGATTTTTTGATATTGGGGATCGGGGGGCTGGTGGTTCGGCTCAGTGAGGCACCCTGTTTTTAATCTGTGGAAATCCTGAAAATCTGTGGACCTTTCCTGTCCGTAAACCGGACGAAGTGGTATGCGGTCGCCGGGGATCGGTGAAACTGACCGGCTGGCTGTCGTTTGTGCTGGGTCCCCAGGTTCACGAATCACGCGAAAGCAAGGCCGGGGAAAGGAACCGCGGATGACGCGGATTTCACGGATATTCTACGACCGGGTGTCGTTGTTCGGCACGGGTGGGCCGACATCGTGGGGGGGCCTGGACGAGTGGTCACGAAACGGGGGACCACGAAGCGGAAAAGGAGGGTGTCCACAGATTAACGCAGATGGACACAGATTTTTTGATATTGGGATTCGCGGGAAAGGTCATCGTGGGGGTTGGTGGTTCGGCTCAGTGAGGCATCCTGTTTTTAATCTGTGGAAATCCTGAAAATCTGTGGACCTTTCCCGTCCGTAAACCGGACGAAGTGGTATGCGGTCGCCGGGGATCGGTAAAACCGAAGGGTTGGCTGTCGTTTGTGCTGTGTCCCGATGTTCGTGGTTGAAGGATTGCGAACCACGAAAGCCACGAATCGCACGAAAGAAAGTAGCATGGAAAGGAACCGCGGATGACGCAGATTTCACGGATATTTTACGACCGGGTTTCGTTGTTCGGCACGGGTGGGCCGACATCGTGGGGGGCCTG
>JAFEBR010000122.1 GCA_018242565.1 Planctomycetota bacterium
CAGTGCCTCGGAAAGAGCCGGAATCATCGCCGCGGCATAACGGCGGAGCGACTCGCGATTCAGATGGTTAAGCACCATCAAGTCCCGCGCTGACTCCCAGGAACCATGCAACCGTTGCCGCGAGAGTCCCTGCAACGTCTGGCTGGCCATCTCACGCGTGACCACCGAGCCACCGAAAGGCCAGCAACTGCCCAGCGTAAAATCGCACGCCAACCCCAAACGATCGGCTTCCTGTTTGGTGAACGCGATTAAGTCCGACCATTCCTCACTGAGCCAATCAACCCCCGGCGCGTGACCTTCGACCCATTTCGGCCAGATCCAGGCCAGTTCGACTCCTCCAAACCCATGCGTCTTCAGCCAGGTCAACTGACGGGTAATGTCTTCCCGCTGAAAAGGGCCCGCCAGCCACCACCAGCGTGTCGAGGGACGAGAAGTTCCCCGGAAAAACTCGGGGGGTTGCCACGCCTCGCGAGCCAGAACACTGGGGACATCAATTGCCCTCGGTTGCACGGCCCACCCGGCTTCGTTCGGCCGCACACTCGCTTGAGACACCTGGTACGTCATGGTCGGACAAAACTCCCGGGTTCAAAATCTGCCAACTCCAAAGCGGCCATGGCCACCCTGAAATGCAAGGATTGGCCGGAACGTTCACGTCTGTGACATCACCAGCCCCAGCAACCAACGCGGCCCACAACGTCCGTCACGCCGAAACAGCACGTGTGCAATGTACCATTATCACGGCCCCGCGACCTGACTGGACAGGTCGCGGCGACGCAATTTTTCCGCCGGCAGGCCCCGCCACCCGTTCGAACTCAGAGGCCCGTGTCACCAGGATCACCCGGTTTCTTTGTTCCCAGGTCCAGAACCGCCGTTGACTTCTCTGGCTGACCTGCCGTTGTTTGTCCCGGTCGTGGGGGTCCGGTCCGCAGTTACCGCTTACGTTTCAGACGCTTGCCTTGACGAAGCGGATCGACACTCTGACGACGAAAGACGGCGAGCGAACATGCCCGCAACGGGTAGTCCTTGCCACCATCCCACGATTTCCGTTCACCCCACTCAGGCACAAACGTATCGAAGACCAGGCGCCAATAGCTCTTTTTGTCGATCTTCGGCAATGTGAACTCAATGTTCAGGGCATGATCTGCGTTGAACAGAATCAGCAGCGTGTCTCCAGAAATCGTCGCGCCGTATTCATCGACGTCGATGTTCTCGCCACGGACCAGCATTCCCAGGCACTTGGCATAACCCGTGTTCCAGGCTTCGGGAGACATTTCATGTCCCGTGGGATCGAACCACATCACGTCTTTGATGTGGTCGCCATGAATGGCACGTCCGTGAAAAAATCGACGTTGCTGCAGTGCGGGTTGCTGCCGCAAGAACTGCACCACCCGGCAGGTGAAATCAAACAACGCCGCCGAGTCTGCGGTCAGTTCCCAATTCAACCAACTGGTCTCGTTGTCCTGGCAGTACGCATTGTTATTGCCGTTCTGCGTATGACCGATTTCGTCTCCGGCCGACAGCATGGGAATCCCATGCGACAGAATCAGCGTGGCGATAAAGTTGCGTTTCTTGCGTTCGCGCAGGGCACGGATCTTGGAGTCGATCGTCGGACCTTCGGCGCCACAATTCCAACTGATGTTGTCGTTGGCGCCGTCGCGATTTCCTTCGCCATTCGCCTCGTTGTGTTTGTAGTCGTATGACACCAGGTCATTGAGCGTGAACCCGTCGTGGCAGGTGACGAAATTGACGCTGGCGTGAGGTTTGCGACTGCTCCAGGCGTACAGGTCGCTGCTTCCGCAGAACCGCGTCGCAAATTCCGAAATAATCCCCCCGTCCCCTTTCCAGAAGTGCCGCACGCAGTCGCGGTACTTGCCGTTCCATTCCGACCAGCCCACGGGAAAATTGCCGACCTGATACCCCCCTTCTCCCAGGTCCCAAGGCTCGGCGATCAGTTTCACCTGCGACAGCACGGGGTCCTGGTGCACGATATCGAAAAACGCCCCCAGCTTGTCGACTTCGTGCAGTTCCCGCGCCAGGGTACTTGCCAGATCAAAGCGGAAACCATCGACATGCATGTCGAGCACCCAGTACCGCAGGCTGTCCATGATCAACTGCAGCACGCGGGGATTGAGCATGTTCAGCGTGTTGCCACAGCCTGTGAAGTCGGTGTAGTAGCGCTTATTCGGCTGCAACCGGTAATAGGCGGCGTTGTCGATCCCGCGGAACGACAAGGTCGGCCCCATATGATTCCCCTCGGCCGTATGGTTGTAGACCACATCGAGAATGACCTCGAGTCCGGCCGCGTGCAGGTTGCGCACCATGGTCTTGAATTCGCTGATGGCGTCGCCGTAGCGTTCTCGCGATTTGAAGCGAATATCCGGCGCAAAGAACGCCAGCGTGTTGTAGCCCCAGTAATTCGTAAGCTGCAGGTCGATGAGGTGCCGCTCGTCATAATGATGGTGGACCGGCAGTAACTCGATCGCCGTGATCCCCAGGCTGCGGAAATGCCGGATCGCCGGTTCCGAACCAATCGCCGCATAGCTGCCGCGGAGTGCTTCCGGAATCTCGGGATGACGCTGACTGAAACCTTTGACATGCAATTCGTAAATGATCGTTTTATGCGACGGCGTGTTGGGGCGTCGATCGTCACCCCAGGTGAACGCCGGGTCGACAATCGCAGCCAGCGGTGCGGTCGCGGCGTTATCGCGGGTATCGAACGACGCATCATGCCGATGGTCGCCGATGACGTACCCGAACATTTCGTCGCCCCACTTGGTCTGGCGCACGACGGCTTTGGCATACGGGTCCAGCAGGACCTTGTGGGCATTGAAGCGGTGTCCCTCTTCCGGCTTGTAGGGACCATGCACGCGAAACCCGTAGATATGCCCCGGCCGCAAGTCGGGAAAATAGCCATGCCAGACCAGGTCCGTTTGTTCGGGAAGCTGAACGCGTTCGGCTTCCTGTGTCGCTTCCGGCGAGTCGAACAGGCACAGTTCGACCTTCGTGGCATTTTCGGAATACAGGGCGATATTCACCCCGCGCCCGTCCCATGTGGCGCCCAACGGATATGGACGGCCCGGCCAGACACGCATAATTCGATTTCTCCCCGCAACAAAAGCGCTCTCTCTTTCGCACGATATAGAAAGAGGACTCGGCACGGCAAGGTCGAGCAACCCGCGCTCCAGGAGATCTGCCGGATTCGCCCGTACGAAATCGGCACAAACCCACCCGGGAGCAATTCTCGATCTCGACCGCAGCAGCCGCCGAACGAATCGACGTCCGTTGATATTGCACACACGCCCGGGACTGGCAATACTGAAGTCACAGCGATCCCACCTGACAATCCCTCCTGCGAGCCTTCCATGCTGCGACTGCTGTTTTCGCTGGCCGCATTTTTAACTCCTGCCCTGCTGCTCGCCCAGAGCCCCACCCCACGACCGGTCAGCTTTGAAGCTGACATCCGTCCGATCTTCAAAGCCCATTGCTGGCAATGCCATGGCGAAGAAGACGAAATCAAGGGAAATTTCGACGCGCGACTCGTCCGCTCGTTGATGAAGGGGGGCGATTCGGGGCCTGCGATTGTGCCGGGCCAACACACCGACAGCTTGCTGTTTCAACGGATCTCGGCCGGCGAAATGCCCCCCGGCAAAAAGAAGTTGACGGCACACGAAATCGATCTATTGGCCCGCTGGATCGACAGCGGCGCCCAACCGACGCGTGCGGAACCCGACGCACTGGTGGCAGGCGACACATTCAGCCCGGAAGATCGGCAACACTGGTCGTTTCAGCCGGTGCGGCGACCGGCGCTGCCGAGTGTTTCTCAACCGCATCTCGTGCGCACCCCCATCGATGCGTTTCTGCTGGCACAACTCGAGCAGTCGCAACTCTCATTCAGTTCAGAAGCCGATCGTGCGACATTAATTCGACGGTTGTCGTTCGATCTCACAGGGTTACCCCCCAGTCCCGAAGCGGTTGACCGGTTCGTGGCCGATACGGCGCCCGATGCCTATGAGCGGCTGGTGGAAGATTTCCTGGCCTCACCAGCCTACGGAGAACGCTGGGCACGTCACTGGCTCGATGCCGCCGGCTACGCCGATAGCGATGGCTACAGCGAGAAAGACCTGGAACGTAAATGGGCCTGGAAGTATCGAGATTACATCATTCGGGCCTTCAATTCCGACAAGCCGTGGAATGAACTGATCGTCGAGCAATTGGCCGGCGACGAACTGCTCACTCCTCCCTATGCGAATCTCACCCCCGAACAGGCCGACCAGTTGATTGCCACCGGCTTTTTGCGGATGGGACCCGACGGCACGGGGGACGGC
>JAFEBR010001229.1 GCA_018242565.1 Planctomycetota bacterium
AGCGCGGTGCGGTAGGGAAAAACGGTTTCCCCGTGTTTCGGCAGGCAATTCGTGGTTGAAGGATTGCGAACCACGAAAGACACGAATCACACGGAAGAAAGTAGCGCGGAAAGGAACCGCGGATGACGCGGATTTCACGGATATTCTACGACCGGGTGTCATAGTTCGGCGCGGGTGGGCCGACATTGTGGGGGCCTGGACGAGTGGTCACGAAACGGGGGACCACGAACACGAAGGGAAAAGAAGGGGATCCACAGATTAACGCAGATGGACACAGATTTTTTGATATTGGGATTCGCGGGAAAGGTCATCGGGGGTTTGGTGGTTCGGCTCAGTGAGGCACCCTGTTTTTAATCTGTGGAAATCCTGAAAATCTGTGGACCTTTCCCGTCCGTAAACCGTACGAGGCGGAATGCGGTCGCCGGGGATCGGTGAAACTGACCGGCTCGCTGTCGTTTGTGCTGTGTCCCGATGTTCGTGGTTGAAGGATTGCGAACCACGAAAGACACGAATCACACGAAAGAAAGTAGCACGGAAAGGAACCGCGGATGACGCGGATTTCGCGGATATTTTAAGACCGGGTTTCATTGTTGGGCGCGGGTGGGCCGACATCGTGGGGGGGCCTGGACGAGTGGTCACGAAACGGGGGACCACGAAGCGGAAAAGAAGGAGATCCACAGATTTGCGCAGATTGACACAGATTTTTTGATTTTGGGGTTCACGGGGCAGGCGATCGGGGGGCTGGTGGTTTGGCTCAGTGACCCCCCCTGTTCTTAATCTGTGGAAATCCTGAAAATCTGTGGACCTTGTCCGTCTGCCAACTGGACGATGGGGAATGCGGTCGCCGGTCACCGGTGAAACCGACCGGTTGGCTGTCGTTTGTGCTGTGTCCCTATGTTCCATGTTCCCCAAGCTCGTAGCTGAAGGACTGCAGACCACGAAATACACGAACTACACGAAAGAAAAAAGCACGGAAAGGAACCGCGTATGACGCGGATTTCACGGATATTTTACGACCGGGTGTCATTGTTCGGCGCGGGTGGGCCGACATCATGGGCGGCTTGGCCGACTGATCACGAA
>JAFEBR010001230.1 GCA_018242565.1 Planctomycetota bacterium
GGTGGGCTGTTCATTGTCGACAGAGTTTTCCGGAAGGACTTTCGGAAACACGTACGAGCGATTAGACGCCCGAGAACGGGTGCTTGGCCGTGTCTTTCTTGGCAACCATTTCGGTCGCCGACGGTTCACCCTTCAGGGCGCGGGCGATCGACAGCTTGGTGGCTTCGTAGTTGTACTGGAAGATCTTCTTGTCGTCCGCGGCTTCCCAGTGAATGAACACACCGCACACGATGACCAGTTCTTCGGCCTGATCCTTGGGAATCACGCCTTCGGCGACCGAATCAGCGACGGCCTTGGCCACCGCGTACTGGGCCGGGCCGAACATCTGGACAGCCTGCTTGGCACCCTTGATGGTGACCTTGGTGATCAAAACCGTAGCGGGCTTGACGGCCAGGTTGGGGGTCAGCACAGCCAGCAGGTTGCTGTGACCGGCCGATTGGTTGGCCAGGGCGTTGGCGAAGGCCACACCGACGGGGCCGGCCTTGTCGCCGATCAGCAGGTCAATGTGGGCGATTTCATTACCTTCACCGACCAGGGCTTCACCAATAAACATCGACATAATACTCTCTCCTCAGCTGTGCGAATCGGGATAGCGAAAATTGTGCGTCTGAACGCGACCGACGAATCAATCGCCAAACCAGCTTATTAGCACTTCACCGCCTGGAATGCCAGTTTGTCGGAAATATTTTGTTCCCCCCGGACTCCAGATTTCGCGGGAGCCCCCGCTCCATCGCCCCATCCCCCCGTTTTGATCCTGGGTTCCAGTACCCGGGCGGCGGCTCAGTCGGCGATTCGGGCCGGATTGTCCCCCTGCTGTGCTGATCTGTTCGCTGATCGGGATCTGCACGCGTGTGCTCATGTAATCCCCGTCGCGAATTACCCGGCCGGATTGGTGGAGGCGGCCCGGACGGTCGGTGCCATGCCCTGGTTTTACACCGGTGGGCTCGAAAACCACCCGGAAATCGTGCACTCCCTCTCGCAGACTCACCCCTTGTGGGGGAATGGTGCGTCGACTCTGTACCAGATTCGGGATCCCTGGACTGTCGCTGCCGAATTGCAGGCAGCCGGTTTACCGGCCCTGTGTGTCTGGCCACGCGATGCCGCGCCGCCCCCGGCGAGCGGTGACTGGATTCAGAAACCCCTGGCAGGAGCGGGGGGACGAGGGATCCAGATTTACGATCGGTCCCGGTCTTTCTCCCAGACCGATTCCGGCACCGACGACCTGGAGCCAGTCTATTACCAGGAACGACGAGACGGGCTGTCTTTGTCGGCGCTCTTTGTGGCGTTTCCGGAGCAGGTCGTGCTCGTGGGAGTCACGCAACA
>JAFEBR010001231.1 GCA_018242565.1 Planctomycetota bacterium
CAGAGCGATTGCTGCGATATCCTGTGCAGTGCATCCGAAGTCAGCAACCGCTCAATTACGATGCGATTGGCAGTCAGATTCTCTTGCACTTTCTTCTGGACTGCGGCGCCGCCAGGATCATTCGCGATCAACTGGCGCTTTCACCCGATTGGTTGTTGGGAGTGCGCGAGTATTCCACGGAAGTTGATCGCCTCGAACGACGAATAGCATCTGGATCGCCGACCGAGGCTCTCCGGGAATTTAGAGAATTCGCTCATAGATGGGGCGGATTCGACGACGGAGCAAATGCGTATGTTGTTGACCCGTTTTACTCAAATGTCGCCGGTCGGTTTCCGGTTAACTGAACGACCCTTAATAAGAAATACGGCAAAACATTCCGCCAAATCGCGGCAAATCAGCTGCCGAAGAATTTAATGAGCCACATTCTCAGTACCAGAGAAGCAAGCTTCTTACGGAGATGGGCTGTAAACCGTTCTCACCGAGCGGGCGAGGGCGGAAGCGGAACGGATTTTTGAAAATCCAGGGACTGACCCCGAGCGCTAGCGGCAACATTTGGAACGAATTGGATGCCGCTTGGTGCCCAACCTTCCGTTTTGGCCACATTGTCGGCCCGAGTGCGGCCGACCGCGACCCGCGTTTCCCAACCGTGCGCCCGTTGCCAACGGTGCGGGGCATGATTTTCTCCGCGCACAGTTGGAAAACTCCGAGGAATTCTCCAACCGTGCCAACCGTGCGGGCCATTTGCCCCGCGCGAGTGGGTAACCCTCAGGCAACTGGCCCACGGTGAGACGGCCTCGATGGCAGCCGAGCCGGGAGTACTCGACGGGGCGCGTATTCGGAGACACGAGACAGAATCGCAACAGGGCGCTGATGAACGCATCTGGCGCGAGATGCCCAAACCTTCGGGTTCGACCCGCTGTCGGCCCATGCTTAGCCGACCTCGACCCTTGGTTCCCAACCGTGCGCCCGTTGCCAACGGTGAGGGGCATGATTTTTTCGCGCACGGTTGGAAAGCCCCTAGAAATTCTCCAGTCGTGCCAACCGTGCGGGCCATTTGCCCGCCGCGAAGGTAAGGCCCCATCGGAACTGAGACGCTGTCGTAAGTTCAGGAAGATGTCCGGGCCGTGGCGCAGGTCGGCGACCATTTTTCGGCCGACGGCCCGCCCCGGAAGTCCAGCCGCAACCGGGTATGCACCTGGTCCGGGCAGAGGTCTCAGGCCATGCCTTTCGAATTTTCGAGAATTCAAACCGTGTGGATTCATCGGATTTCCCCCGTCGCTGTGAAAACTGGCCTACGGCAATACCCCACCGGTTCGGCCGAGTTGAAAAAGCCCCAAACCGGACACGTCGTCGCGTGCCAAATGTCGGCCCTCTATCTGCATCATAATAGTATTTTTCAATTATGTCAATAATATTTATTTCCACCA
>JAFEBR010001232.1 GCA_018242565.1 Planctomycetota bacterium
CACCCACTTCCACCCCAAAATATCCGTGAAATCCGCGTCATCCGCGGTCTCATTTCATCGCCGGCCTGGCCTGTAATGCGTGCCATGTCTCGCGACTCGGCACAACGTTGGATCGACGGAGCGATCCACGACTTTGACCCTCAGGGCGGGTCGGCGGGTGGTTTCTGGCAACGGGGATCGTCGAGTTGATTCACCCGCCGCACCACCCACCGAATCAACCAGATTCCGACGAACGGAGCCGCGCACACCCCGGCGAACAGCAACGGTCCCGCCAGCTCCTGAACGGTTCCTCCGCTGAGGAAGTACGGGGCGACAAAAATCACCGACACGCCGAGGGTCACCTCGAACACGTCCTGCCCCATCGACCGAGGCCGCTGATCCATACCCGCTTCCTCACGGAATTCGCCGGGCCGGCCCTGGCTTCTCGCCTGCGCGTGCCGACCGACGCTCACTTGGCGTCTTGCAGGTCCCGAAACTTGGGGATCCGATGAAACGTCAGATAATTGGCATCGTGGTTGTTGTGGGCGCCCCCCGCCTCATCGTCAAACGCCGTGCGACAGGCGGCGATCAGGTCGTCCCCTTCGAACAACCAGTCCACATATTGAAAACCGTGTTTGGGCACGTCGGGGTGGTACAAGATCACATTGCGAACTTCCCAACGCCGCAGATCATCTGAACACGTCAGGGCCAGAGTATTGCGAATGCCCCCCGGGTTATTGGCCCGGTGTTTCTCGTGGATGATGCTGGCCAGCGTCCAGTATTTTTTGGTGACCGGGTCAAACCGGATCGTGAACTTCTTGGCCCCGCCCGGGAAGTCGATGAAATCGTGTGCGGGATCGAAACTGGCGACCTGACCATTAGCCGAGAGTCTGACGATCGCCGCTTTTTCCTGGGGCGACTTCGTCTGCACGCGGAGCACATTCACGAGATTGCCATCCGGAGCCACGACGGCGTTCCCTTCCAGCCAGGCTCCCATGTCCCCGTCGTTCCAGCCCCGGTCACTGGGCACAAAATTCGAAACCGTCCAACTGCCAGCGTTGAGCAAGTCGGCCTCCACCGGGACCGACAGCATGCCAGAACGATAGTTGATCCCCCAGGCCACCGGAGGATTGCGCCATTCAAATGCCCGCCATAAGCGACCTAGATGCTCCACCACGGGAACCGGCGCACAGTGGCATTCCCCCGTGTCGCGCAACAGGCCCGTGGCCCGATCTTTCGGCGAAGTCCAGGTCACACCCCCATCTTCAGATCGGCGGATCACCAGGTTGCCATGATGCCGATCGGTCCCCAGCAGATAGAGTTGGCCACGGTGCACAAACAGCGACGACCAGAAGGCCCCCTGAATCTCGGCGATCTGTCGCCAGGTTTGGCCGCGGTCGGCCGAGCGAAAAATGACCGACCGCGCCGATTGAAACTCGTTCGATTTCGGTCCGAAAAAATCGTGCGCGGCCACGTAGTCGCCCGAGGGCAACACCGCCAACCCCGGCGACCCAATGTACAGCCCCGAAGCCGCCGGAGAATGGTCAATCACGACACCCGGCGGCGGAGCCTGCAACAACGCGGAAACGGTCACAACAAACAGCAGATTCATGAGGCACTTCCGGAAGGGTGGAACAGCAGTTTGCTCAATTTGAACAGAAGCCCAGACCCGACACAAAGGTTCGCGACCCCCGATCAGCTTCCCCCCGCAACCCCGCACAAAAAAAATCTGTGTCCATCTGCGTCAATCTGTGGATTCCCTGTTTTTCCCCAGCGTGGCCCCCCGCGATGTCAGCCGACCCGCGCCGAACCATCAAACCCCGCCGTAACCTATCCGTGAAATCCGCGTCATCCGCGGTTCCCTTTCCTGTGTCATTCTTGTCGGCGAAGGCGTGGTGCGAGACGCCCCCGGACGGTGAGGGACGCACACGCCTGAGGCCCATCAAATCCGTTGTGG
>JAFEBR010001233.1 GCA_018242565.1 Planctomycetota bacterium
ATCCGTGAAATCCGCGTCATCCGCGGTTCCCTTTCCTGTGTCATTCTTGTCGGCGAAGGCGTGGTGCGAGACGCCCCCGGACGGTGAGGGACGCACACGCCTGAGGCCCATCAAATCCGTTGTGGACCTGCGCCAACGGGGGCGGGTGAACGGTCTGCAGGGATCGGCTCACGCCAAGCCGCTAAGTCGCAAAGGAGTTTGGGCACCGTCGAAACCGGCTGCCAATCGTCGTGCTCGGACCGGTCAAACGGTTGCGGCTACGCCTCCGATTCCTCCATTTCGCGACCGACCGGCGACCGGTCTTAACAACGGGGAACTTTGCGCCTTCGCGGCTTGGCGTGAGCCCCTTTTTTTCTGAACCACTTCGGTGACCGCCAGCGAGGCCTCAACTTTTCTTTAAAGCGGGGCCGGCCGATATTCCGTCAAACCTGGAGACACCCCACTTTATCCCAGTCGCCACACGCCCCACCCCCTGTGCCGCCTGATGTCTGTGGGTTTCCCCGTAGTCGCGCGAATTCCCCGGAAACACTCCGCGTTGGCGTAGGCAATCGCACAAACCCCAGCGGAATGCGTGTGTGCTGAATCCTCATGAATGCCGAGTTTCGTACGCGCAAGCTGAATCGGATATAATCCAAAAGTAGAATGTCCCCCGAGTTCGCGCCGCGACTTCCGGTGCCGGACGCAGATAAACCATCGAACTGCGAGAACGAAACCGCGGACACGCCTTCGAAGGGATGATTTATGGGGGTGCTGCTTGCCTTGCTTGAATCCGATGGCTTTCGAAACCGCCCACAGATGTACTGCGGCGAAAGCAAGTTCGCAGTCGTCGGCCCTTGGCTGCGTGGCATCGAGTTCGGGATCGCTCAGATCCTGCCAAACCAACCGAATGACATCGATGGATTTCGCGAATGGTTGCACATGACCTTAGACGGTCCAGGGAACGTGGACTGGATTTCGATTATCGCGTTGAAATTTGGGGACGACGAGGCTGGAACGCAGGGGCTATTTGAACAATTCGACCTATTCAGGAAGGACGTCTTGGAACGTGGACTGCACGCGATAATCGACGCTCACAGGGAATACGAGTTGCAAAGATACGGTTATCCCGCCACGTCACGACTTGGCGGAATCGCTGGCTCCCCAAAACGACGGACGAACCTGCCGGAGTAATTGGCATTCAACCGGTCAGGCCGCCATATCAGTCGTCGCATTCAGAGCGACCCGGTACATTCCAGGCGAAATACAACCCGGTGAATCACGTCCGCGCAACCAACCTGGGGACACACCACTTTATCCCGGTCGCCTCGCGCCTCTCCCCACGTGCCACCTGATGTCTGTGCAAAGCACGTGGACACACCACCAATGGCGACCAGCCGGTGGGTTTCACCGATCCCCGGCTACTGCATTTCCCATCGTCCGGTTTACGGACGGAACAGGTCCACAGATTTTCAAGATTTTCACAGTTCAAAAACAGGGTGCCTGCCATGGCCGCACCACAGGTTCCCCGATCACATTCCCCGCGCACCCCCGCGTCAAAAAAAACCGTGTCCATCTGCGTCAATCTGTGGCCCCCCTGTTTTTCCCCAGCGTGGCCCCCTGCGATCTCGGCCGCCGCGCGCCTAACCATCAAACCCCGCCGTAAAATATCCGTGAAATCCGCGTCATCCGCGGTTCCCTTTCCTGTGTCATTCTTGTCGGCGAAGGCGTGGTGCGAGACGCCCCCGGACGGTGAGGGAC
>JAFEBR010001234.1 GCA_018242565.1 Planctomycetota bacterium
CCCACGGTGCGCGGCAGTTTCGACATCGTGATTCCCTGGGAAGCCTCGATCGCCATGGCGACCGAAGTGACCACCCAGGCCCTCAGTCGACACGAAGGCATCGAAGCCTCTCCCGCGCCGCGTACCCTGGTCGAATCGATCGAACAGGGGGGCGTTCGACTCCGCACCTATTTCTGGTTTCCCTCACACGGCATCGACCGGGCCAAGCTGATGAGTGACATGCAGTTGGCCACGAAAGTCGCTCTGCAACAGGCGGGCATCCCCCAGGCCCAATCGCCCGGACCAGTCATCGTCGCAGCCACCTTGGCAGATACGGCCCCCCGTCGGCGGGACGGTGCCGCCGCGAGTACGCCCCCCGGCCCCACCGAGACACAGAAACTGGAAGCCGCAATTCAGCGCGATTCCGTGGCCGCCAGCGTGGCAGCGTCGCAGTTGCCCGAAGACCAGGAAAACGAAATCGGCCACGCCCTCGAAAACGCAGAACAGAGCCCCGACGAAGAGGGACGCAACCTGATCGCAGACCGGCCTCCTCGACCGCGGCCGGCGGACGAGCCAGGCTCGTAACCTGAACCAAGGCGCGGCACGGTTCCGGTCAGGACCCCAGAGATGCGAGGAGCGGCAACACGTGGGCCGCGGCGGTGCGGGCGGCCGTCTCCCAGTCCAACTGGCGATAGATTTTGACCGACAGGTAACGACGGTAACCGGTCGCGTGCAGCGTCTTCAGGACCAGCGGAAAATCCAGGGCGCCACTGCCGAACGGACCGCCGTTCGACTCACACAAATGAAAATGGCGAATCCGGCCCCCGTGCTGACGGATCGTCTCGGCCATCGACCGTTCTTCAATGTGCACATGAATCGTGTCGAGCATGTAGCCCAGCGCTGGCGAGCCCACACGCTCGACCAAGGCCGCCGCCTCGGCCGCTGTGTGATGAAACCCGACCTGCAGATGATTGACCGGCTCGAGCACCAGTTGCCCGCCACACGCCTCGGCTCGACGGGCCACCTGCCCGAGCCCATCGGCAATTCTCGCAACCGCCTGCGCCTCATCAGGCTCGTCGGTGCGTAGCCCCTGCAGCAGGCCCACCACCACCAGCGCCCCCAATTCAGCGGCGAATTCCACGTACCCTGTCAGGCGTTCCACGGTCCGCTGCCGAACCGACACCTCGGCACTCGCCAGACACATTTTTTCGTGGCCGTACGACCAGCCCGACAAAAATGAGACGACCGGCAGCTGAACCTCTCGCGAGACGCGCAACAGGTCCGCCGCCGAGAAGGGAGGTGGGTGGCAGGCCGTCAACTCGACCCCCTGGTATCCCAGTTCGGCCAGCACGGCCATGCGGCGTGCCAGTTCCGACAGATCGACAATGGGATCGTAGAACAGATAGCTGAGTTTCATAGCGCCTCGATCGTGGTTCGGTCGTGGTTCAGTCGTGGTGCGGCAGGCCTTTCGTGGTTTTCTTAACTCTAACCGCCAGCCCGGCCCCGGTCTGCGCCTCGGCGACATTCGAACCGCTCCCCCAACCGTTGCCGAGGTCGGTTATTATGCTGATGCAGGACCGCAGGGACCGGACCGGCGATCACACCACCCAGCCCCAACGGGGCGGGATTCGATAGCCCAGGGCGAGTGAAGCGAAGCCCTGGGTTCACGACGCAAACAAACCACCCAGCCCCAATCGGGGCGAGATTCCCCCACGCGCCACCCATGCGCGCCACAACGGCCCCGCCCAACACCTGCCCCGAGGCGTGCCCACAACCACCAACCACTTCCACCCCAAAATATCCGCGAAATCCGCGTCATCCGCGGTCTCATTTCCTCGCCAGCCTGCCCCCTGCTTCGCGTACGTTCCCCCACGCGCCACCCACACCGCCCTGAACAGCCCCGTCTAACACGTGCCTCGACACGTGCCTACAACTACCCCCCGTTTCCAACCCAAAAATATCCGCGAAATCCGTGTCATCCGCGGTCTCATTCCCTCGCCAGCCTGCCCCCTGCTTCACGCACGTTCCCCAAAAGCGTCACCCACACCGACCACAACGGC
>JAFEBR010001235.1 GCA_018242565.1 Planctomycetota bacterium
ATTTGCGAATTGCCAAAGATCACGCCACCGCACGTCATGCACGCCAACCACGCCGTGTTGTGGTGTTACGAATCAACATTCGCGGGACTTGCCACGCCAGCACGCTCGCGGGCTTTGCGAACAAGCTTCCGCGCCCGCCGGGCCTGCTTCCGCCGTTCACGTTTTGTGAGCGGTTGAGCGTGGGGCGGGGCTCCAATTCCCACGGTGTTTTCCAAAGATTCCGAGTTTGACGCGCTGGTCGTAGCGAGCGAATCTTTCGTAGCATTGGAGTTAGCCGAAGCGTGATGTGACGCCGATTGAACTGGTGCGGGCGATTCCGCATTCACCATGGGGGCGTGGACGCTGAGTGACGTGGCGGTGGTGAGGTGTGCGGTGCCACCCGGGGCGGCTGAAGTCCCCACGACGGATTTAGCATTTCCCACGGCATTTTCCAAAGATTCCGAGTTTTGCGGACTGGTCTCGTCGATGCGTTCTTGCGTGTCCGTCGCTTTGGCTTTAGCCGAAGCATGATGTGACGCCGATTCGAATGGTGCGGGCAATTCCAAATCCACCAAGGGGTCGTGACCGCTGGGTGACGTGGCGGTTGTCTGTTCTTCCGCGCCACCCTTGGCATCTAAAGCCCACACGACGTTTTTCGCATTTTCCGCGGCGTTTTCCAAAGATTCCACGTTTCGCGAGTCCGCCTCGGTGCCGGGAAAAGACCATTCCCAGCCTCCGTCCTTGCCGAAGCCGGGGCGTTTGCGAATCTCGACTCCCATCCGAAACGCCGTGGCGCGGATCTGCTTCGGGCTGAACCCTCGGTACTGTGCCTCATACATCACATCCGCTGAGGGCTGGGGGCCGTTTCGCAACAACTGGTTCAGACACCCCTGCAGCCTGGTCTCCCATCCCAGCGGATCAGCCGGGTCGACCGGCTTTTCGGGGTGCCACTTGACCCCCTGGTTGTCGATCTGAAACTCCACCCCGCGGGGGAGAGCAAACAGATTCGTCCGCCGGGGGATGAAGAACCGGCGATTCCCATTTTTCGGGTCGGTCGCCAGGCACCACACGGCCCGGGCGGGATCGTTGCGGTACTTGGAAGTGACCCGTAACGTGCCCGCCGCATCAATCCGGGTCTGGGCCGGTAACGTCACCACGACCGGGATGTCGAGGATCTGAGCCATGTTCCGTAACTCGGTCAGCATCTGGGCGACGTGAGCCGGCCCCTGGCAGAAGTCGCACAGGGGATCGA
>JAFEBR010001236.1 GCA_018242565.1 Planctomycetota bacterium
ACAGAGCTTGTTGCGACAGAGTCCCCTCTTTTGAAATCTCAATGCCGTTTTCCGGCGAATCCGCCGCTTGTAACGACCCGATCATTGCCCTGTCATAAAGCACGACGCCCCGAATACCGACAGCCAATTTGCGCGGGGTCGACTTGCCGTTGGTGCGTACAACGAGTTGAGCGGTTTCCCATGCCAGTTCACCTAATTGGTTCTTGGCGTCATTATTGAATTTTCTCAGGTCGGGAACATGGACGAGAAACACACAACTGGTTTCATCCAGTCGGCAGTAGGTCAAAAACTCTCCTTTCGAAAAAGACACGAGGGGTTCCTTTTTCCGTTTGGTAAAAAACACCTCGCGTAAATCGCGAATTTTCTCGGAGAAATCCGCTGCCCGTTGACGTGCTTCCTCCGAGTTTCCAAAAGAGGTTTTACCCGTATTGACCCCCAGCAGGCGATTGGCCTCGTTAAATGCGGCTTCGCCGCTGTCCTCGCGTACTCCCCCGATTCCGGCGTTGTTTTGAGCCGCCTGTTCAATGCCCTGGCGAACGCCTTGAAAGAAGAAATAGGCTGGTGCACCGAGGCAGCAGGCAAACGTCAGCAGGCCGCCCGCTAATGCCCAATACAAGAGTGTCTTCGATTTCGGGGAAGGTCCTTTTTTCGAAGACCGTCCCGGCCGGTTTGGCTTATTCCCGGCCGGCGAACGAGGATCGGGTGGCATGGCTAGTTTTCCTGTTTCAGAAAAATGTTCATGGGTTGTACTCCAGGCGCTTTGTCGCCGTCGAAAAACACTCGATTTTTTGTCGCGAACGGTTGCCGCATTTGAACGAATTGCAGGACCGCCTTAATATACGAGTCCTTTCGCGTGTGGCCAATACGATGTGGAGTTCCTCCGCTGGGGTAAACGAACATGATTATCTGGGGTTCTTGCGGCAAAGAAAAGGTTGTGGGGCAGGAAGATTTTTTTTGCCCGCGGTGCCGGTCCGAGGCCGTCGGCGATCACGTGCGGGTCTCACGTTACTTCACGCTCTATTTCATCCCGCTGTTCCCGATCTCGACCGTTGGCGAGTACATCCGCTGCGACGAGTGCGAAGGGACATTTGAAATGGATGTGTTGGATTTGACGCAGGAAGACATTGAAAAGGCTCTGGCCCCCTGGCGTTGCCAGCAATGCGGGAACAATAATCCGTCTGATTATTCGAGTTGTCTGGCGTGTAAACAGCCACGGGCCAATTCGATTTTTCTGGAAGACGACGAGTAATCCGGGACAGGCAGCGGTCGTCTTAACGCGCACGCCAGAACCAGAGGCTGCCTCCGACCAATGTCAGTAAGCTGATCAGCGCGCCGGCTTTGATTGAAAGCGGGGCATACCGCCAGACGATCTGGTGCTCGCCTGGTGGAATCGTGACTCCGCGGAGCATACCGTCAATGACCCGTGTTGCCCCACGTTGGCCAACGCCGCGCAAGACTCCGTCGTTCGCTTCTCGTTCGACGGGGTGGCCATCGACCGTGACCTGCCAGCCAGGGTAGTCCAGGTCTGTGAGCACGATCGATCCACCTTCCGCGGAATCGGCAGTCACAGCAACTCGCTGCGGAGTGTATTCCAGAATTCGAGGCGGAGCAGCCTCTCGATTTTCGAGCCAGGCGACGCGACCACGGGTATTCGTTAATTCGTACAGGAACAGAGACTGCGTGGGGGTCATTACGAACACCGGATTCAAGAACGCATCGGGACGCCGGCCCAGCGCTTGGATGGGCCACACATCGCTGTTCAAGGGAACGACACTCATGATGTGGGTGACTCCCATGCGCTGCAGCCAGTCGAGTTGCTCGGGCGTGGGGACGACTTCGCGAAAGGGAAACGGTTTGGGGAGCGCCAGTTGCGGGTC
>JAFEBR010001237.1 GCA_018242565.1 Planctomycetota bacterium
GTTGCGGATGTAAGACTCTCGGGGAGCGGGGTGTTTATGAGATTTGCTCCGTTTGCTTTTGGGAAGATGA
This sequence comes from Planctomycetota bacterium, assembly GCA_018242565.1. Classification (GTDB taxonomy): domain Bacteria; phylum Planctomycetota; class Planctomycetia; order Planctomycetales; family Planctomycetaceae; genus JACQFH01. The sequence goes on from JAFEBR010001237.1 coordinate 71, forward strand.
CGGTCAAGACGAATACGATGCGGACATCGTCCGTGGTGGCCCCAACGGAGCCCTAAGTCTCAGCCAAGCGAGATCCAATTACAAAGAATTCGGTGCCTCAGATGCTCGCCGCCGGCAATTCGTGCGTCGTCCACAACCAGACGAATTGCCGGAATCGTGATTTGGGGGAACAAGCCGGCTGGCGCTGGCTGTCAGGTTGAATGCCAAACACATGCACGCCTCGTTGTCGGTCAACTGGCAACACGGGCTTTGTCACTTGTCAACGATTGGATGTTCCCCGGCGAGTCGCATGGCAGGGGCGGCATTCATCACGCGTCACTCGCGGGGCACTTGTTTCAGCAACAGATCGGGTTGGCAGACCTGTCCCTGGTGGATCACCCGTTCGATCTGTCGGGTATTGCGGATATCCTCCAGCGGGTTGGCCGTCAGTAACACGAGATCACCCGTCTTGCCGACGGAAATCGACCCCAGGCGCTCTTGCTCGCGCAGCACCGTCGCATTGACCAGAGTCGCGGCCCGCAACGCAGCGGCCGGTGGCAGTCCCGATTCCACCAGCATCTCCAATTCCTGATGCAGCGAGAAGCCAGGTGGCACTTGCGGTTCGGGGGCATCGGTCCCCACCAGCAGCGGCACGCCGGCGCGATAGAGCTTGCCCGTGAGTTCCTGAAACTTCGCGAACTCGCGTCGGCGGTCATCGAGCGGCCCACCTTGCGGGCAGCCCGTTTGCTTCAGGTAGACGGGCCAAAACTCACGCAGCCGACGCGGCACGAGGGCGTTATCGGAGTGATCACGAATTTCGGGAACGTCCGGGAGCAAGATCATATTGCGAAAGACCGCCAGCGTGGGATCAACAAAAATCTTACGTCGTGCCAGTTCGGCCACCAGCGATTCGCAGAGCGGATTGCCGAGATCGAGGCGGCCGCGATGCCCAGGCACCTGGGCGGCCTCAGCCGGAATGATGTAGTTGAACACGGACCAGATGTGTTCGAGACCATCAATGCCGTCGGCTAACGCATCTTGAGCCGAGTAGCGCCCGAGGTGCGCCGTCACAAACAATCCACGGCGATGACTCTCGTCGATGATCGCCTTTCCGACGGGGCGGGCGGTGCCGGCATAGATTTTCACCGTGGTGACATCCCACCGCGCCAGGTCTTCGAAAAGGGCCGGGACAAGGGCCGGATCGGTCACACCCCGGCCGATATCGCGGTGAATCGGCGGATCGGCATCGAGCAGCGGACTGCACGTAAAGACTCGCGGGCTGCGCTCGGGATGCTCGGCCGCGTATCGCGCGACCAGCGTCGCGGCGACGACTTCATCTCCGGTGCTGCGAATTGACGTCACCCCCGCCGCCAGATAGAGGGGGAGCACGGCGTCCCCTGTCAGATGGGCAAAATCGAGCACATGCACAACATGCACATGCGCGTCGATGAGGCCTGGAATCGCGAACTTGCCTCGGCCATCGATGCGCGTCGCGTCGGCGGGCAAGTCGCCGATCTTGTCGTATCGGGCGACGGCGACA
>JAFEBR010001238.1 GCA_018242565.1 Planctomycetota bacterium
CCCCAGAACCTCAATTTTGAAAACCCCATTTTCGGCATCATCACCAGCGGTTTCGATATCGCCAACCAGTTGAATGCCGTGTCGATTTCCACTTCGACCGCGAGTGCCGATCGGCCGGTGATCAATAAGGCGACGGTCTTAAGCGTCGCGAACAACAATGCCGACACCAACAACGGCGTGATCGTCGTGCAGTCGAAGGCGGGGTTCACCGGCAGCACGACCATTACCATCAAGGGCGATGACGGCGCCGGCAACTTCGCGCAACAGACGGCCAAGATCAACGTGGTCGCCGACACCGCCAACGATCCGCCGATTCTCGGTCCGGTTACGAACCTGACAGCCACCCAGGGCGTGCCGCTGACGTTCACCGTCACGGGCACCGACATTCAGAAAGATCCGTTGACCTTTGTGGTGAAAGATCCCACCAGTTTCACCACCAGCGGCGGCAACGCGTCGAACCCGTCGAACGTGCAGGTGCAGATCTCGGTGACGCCCGCCAGCGGCAACACCCCCTCCAAGGCGACGATCACGCTGACCCCCACGGTCACTTTCAGCGGCACCATCAATATGATCGTAGGCGTGCGCGACGGGTTCACGCACAATAACGCCAGTTCGGTCTCGGCGGCCAGCAATTTCGACACCCAGAAAATCACCCTGACCGTCAATCCCATCAATCACGCCCCCACCACGCCGGGAGGATCGACCTTCACCTCTCAGAACACGGCGACCAACATCCAGTTGATCGGCGCCACGGGTGATCCGGAAAAGAACCAGACGCTGACTTTCATCAATATCCCCGGCACGACGGCGCACGGGACGATCTCGAATGTCGACACCAGCAAGGGGACTTTGACCTATACCCCCAACACGGGCTACATCGGGACCGACACCTTCACTTACAAAGTGCAGGACAACGGCGGCACCGCCAACAGCGGTGTCGATACGAGTACCGAAGCCACGTTCACGGTGACCGTGGGCTCGCCCACCGTCACGGAACTCAAATTGTCGAGCGCCAGTGACGATGGTGTATCGAGTACCGATAACGTCATTCTGAACTCCACACCGACCTTCACGGTGTCGAGTACAACTGCCACCAGCATGACCTTCCTGGTGAATGGCAAAACCACTGTGACCGGCAAGCAGACCTCGACGGGTGTCTTCAGTGCCACGTTGACCCGGCAGATGCTGCAACTGGGGGCGAACACGATTACGGCCACCGGGACCCTCAACGGGGCGTCTTCGCCGGCAACTGACCCGGTGACGTTCAATTACACCCCCAATCTGTCGAGCGTGTACACCGTCCCGGGGGCCTTCGGTTCCTCGCAGCAGCTCACCTTCAAGTTTTCGTCGCGCAACGCGGAATTCGACAATGAATTTGGCATCTTCGCGGTCAGCGATGCCAATGGCACCGTGAATGGCATTGCCCCGGGTTCCGAGGGCTACGCCGCAGCCGCGTTGAGCAGTGCCAGCCGGCAGATTCTGTTCGCTTCCGGGCAAGGTACGGGGGCCCTGAAAACGATCACCGTCACCGGCGGCCA
>JAFEBR010000123.1 GCA_018242565.1 Planctomycetota bacterium
CGTGGACATGCGTGGTGCTCCTGTTTCGAAAGTCCTTGCTTGAACTCTCGATGAGACTCGCATGTCCGCTTTTTTTCAACCGCGGAATCCCTCTTCAGTACGCTTCTCCCGGAAGAGCCGAAAATACTTCGCCACGCGGCAAGCGAGCCATTACGGCCTCCGATCCTTTGTTCGGCCACAGAATGGCATCACTGTCGTTGCGCTTCGGGAAATACGGTACAGGCAGCACTACTGTGCATAGAAATACATTTTAGGCGACGTTTGGCAATGGTGACGCTTAAAAGTGCTGTGTCCCTGTCCTCGGCGCCACACTCGTCGGGGGCGTTGAACTGACGATTCGGCGCCCGATTGGATTGGCCATGCTTTTTGCGACCGGACTTGTTACAATCCACGCGTTACGGTGCAGTGGAGCAGCCTGACCAATTTGAGTCGAGCAACACCGCAGAGTCTTTTTTTTTGAGAACGGGATTAAATGGCTGAAGGTACGATCAAACGGATTACGGACAAGGGCTTTGGGTTTATCGAGACTGGAACCGACAAGGATATGTTCTTCCATTCGTCGAACGTCGAAGGCACGTCCTTTGAAAGTCTGCGAGAGGGGCAACGCGTCTCCTACAATGCTGGACGGGGACCCAAGGGGCCGCGCGCGGAAAACGTCCGTCCCGTTTAAGTTCGAAACTTTGCTGTCGAAGTCAAACAGCCGACGCTTTGCGTCGGCTGTTTGCATTTGATCTGGACCGACATTTCGATTGGAACTGCAGAAAAGTTGGGAATTCGACCTGATCCGACTGGTGGTCGTCGATCAGTCGGGGCGATTTGAGCTGAGCAATCAGTCCACCGGAGGCGAACAAATGGCCCCCTCTTTCTCTGCCCATCAGGCCGGGTGTGGAAATCGGGAAATCTTAGTCGGACGCATTCGCGGTTGCCGGATCAGGCTGGGGTGGCGAGAGACCTGGTTTTGTATCTAGCCCGGCACGAAGTTGGGGACCCACGACTTCTTGTTGCAGAGGCGAATCCGCTGCTGGGGGCCGTGGTCGAAATTCATGGCGGATTCATCCCATACGGATTGCGCCGGGACTGGCCTGTTTGACGACGCCGACGCGGCATATTTCCGCAAGATTCGTGCGAATCCTGGGCAATCACGCAGGCATCAGGCGGCACGCGGGAGTGATGCGCGCGGCGACAGGGGAAAAGTTCTGTGTCCCCGTGCTCAGAATTCCGTCGAGTCCCGGGACTGTTGATAGAAAAATGGTCCGAATAAGGACCACGGAAATCTCTGGCAAACCGGGCGTTCGACGGGGGCCCTCCGCCGACGAGAACAACGCCCGGTTTGAGCCAGCGCGAATTGCCAAGACCTTGCAGTCCGGCGTGGCCTTCGTTCTTGGGTGCACGGCGCCACCCAAACGAACCGTCACCCCCGGGGCCATCCACCCGGCAAGGACATCGCCGAGACTGAACTCGCCCAAATTGCCCGAGTCATGCAACCTCACCCGAACTTCGATTCAGGGTGGATGCCCCTCCCCTTCGTTTGCGCCGGTTTGGAAGTAACGGCCTTCACAGAGAGCTGAGGGGAATGACAGAGAACTGACCTTGGAAGGCGTTGACCAGCCTTTGATCAGCTGTCAC
>JAFEBR010001239.1 GCA_018242565.1 Planctomycetota bacterium
CATCTCCCGCGGCAGAAAACCGCTCGGGATCGTGTGCGGCCTCTTCGGGAGACAACTGGCCCACGACTTTGGCAGGATGCCCCGAGACCAGGCTGTAAGGGGGCACATTCGACATCACGACCGACGCGGGGACGATCACGCTTCCCTGGCCGATGGTGACCCCCGGGAAGATCAGGCACCGTCGGCCAATCCAGACGTCGTCCCCAATTTCGATCGGCCGGACGGCTTGTGATTCGAGGGGTGTATTCGCCGCGCGGTCCTGGGCATCCAGCGGATGCCCCCCCGAATCGAACATCCAGACATCGGTGGCGATCCGACAGCGGTTCCCGATCGTAATCCGCCGGCCCACCGTGAACATGCAGTTGTGGCCGATTCCCGAGCGATCGCCAATGACCAAGGCGGGGCTTTCTGTGTACCGGGCCGCGAACGTGATCTGGATCTTTCCATCAATCGTGACATTGTCGCCGACGATGATATCCCCCGTGCCCTGAATCCACGGCAGATAGACCCCCGAGTGAAAGTTCCGCCCGTATTTGCGAAAGTACGATTTCAGCACCGGTTCGCAGATGCAGGTTCGCAGCAGAAAATAGTACAGCGTTCGCAATCCGATCAGCGTGTACCGCAAGGGCTTGATCAAGATCCCTGGTGCCGGTAGCGAAAGTCTCCGAAGCCCGTGATACGCCGCCCGGACTCCACGTGCCACCCAGTGGTCAGACAGCGCCAGAAATCGGTACAACCGCCGGCTCGTGGTCGCTGTTGTATCGGCGGCCTGGTCTTGGGCTGAATCCGCCGTGGCCTGCCCGGCGGGGCGCACGAGACACGTCCCCGGAACTGCTGCCGTCGGTTGCGGCGCTGTGCTTCCCCGGGACGAACCGGCGTGCGGGATTTCTATTCCGATCCGTCCGGCGAGTTCCGCCACGCTGGGAGATTCAAACAGCGTCCGCAACGGAATCCGCACCCGCAGTTCTGCCTGGATTCTGGCCTGCGCCTGCACCGCCAGCAGCGAGTTGCCCCCCAGGTCGAAGAAGCTGTCGCCGGGCCCGACGTTGCTGACTCCCAAAACCTCGCGGAAAACTCGGGTCAGTGTCTGTCCGATTTCGGGAACCGGCGCGGGCCCCGTTTGGGGACGGTTGTGAACCGTTGTGGTCGGTGCGGGAAGTTTCTGTCGGTCGATCTTGCCGTTCGCGGTCAACGGGAACTGATCGAGAACGACATAAGCCGCCGGCAGCATGTACTCGGGCAGCCGAGCCTTCAGCGAGTCCCGCAGCGCCTTGGCATCTGGCGGTGTTTCACCCGGCGTCGCCAGGAGATATGCCACGAGCCGCTTGTCTCCGGGACGGTCTTCGCGGAGTGCGACCACGGCCTGGTTGATGTGGGGCTGCTGTCTTAAGGCGGTTTCAATTTCCCCCAGTTCGATGCGAAAGCCTCGCAACTTGACCTGGTGATCGAGTCGGCCGAGGAACTCGAGTTCTCCATTCTCCTGCCAGCGAACGAGGTCCCCCGTGCGATACATCCGCGCTCCGGGAACGGCGCTGAACGGATCGGGTACGAACTTCTCCTGGGTCAATTCGGGCTGATGCAGATAGCC
>JAFEBR010001240.1 GCA_018242565.1 Planctomycetota bacterium
ACCGGGCCCAGATCCCCCCGCTGTTTCGGATCACGCCAAAAACGGGAAAGCACTTCTTTGAATGTCCCTATCGGGCTCCCGTCACGCCTCCCTCGGACGTGACCTGGCTTTGGCCCGGCCGCATGCTCAATGGCCAGTTGACCGTCATCGAAGGGGCTCCCGGCGAGGGGAAATCAGCGGTCGCGTACGATCTCGCCGCCCGGGTCACGCGGGGGGATCCCTTTCCCTTTGTCGCCGGGGTGGAACCGGAGCCCTCTGGCGATCGCCAACCGGCCAAAGTGATGATGGTCACCGAGCAGGAAGGGCTCGAGGGGACTCGGGCCAAACTGCAGGCCCACGGAGCCGATCCGGAGCAGATCCTCTGGGAGCTGGCGATCCAGGTGGCCACCAGTCAACAGCAGGGGCTCGTGGCCGATCGGCACATCGAACTCCCGTTGGATATGAAGATCCTCAAGCAGGAGATCGCGGACCAGCCCAGTATTCGGCTGCTGCTGATCGATCCCCTCTGCGACTACTGCACGAAACCGGCCGTCGTCGAAGAAATGCTGAAAGAACTCCGTCTCACGGCGTGCCACTTCAACATCCCCATCGTGGTGACCCTGCCAGCCGAGGTGCGGTTCGATGCCTCGGGAAACTTGAAGGTCAAGTCGCGGTTTCGGACCGAAGCGGCCCGAGCCGTGTGGTGCGTGGCGACCGATCCCAAGGACCCCGACCGTCGGCTTCTCATCCCCCGGCGGACGAACCAGCTGGCGTTACCCCCCGGCATGGCGTTCCGGGTCAATCAGCAGGGGGTGCACTGGGACGAATCGCGGCCCATTCAGCCGCGTGATCCTTTGGGCTGGGAGCAGGACATCGCGCACAGGCTGCTGAACATGCTGCAGGCCGGTCCGTGCCGGGCGTCAGATCTCTGGGGCCGCATCCTGCATCACGGCTACAGCCAGAAGCAGGTCCGGGCCGTGGCCGTCCGGCTGGGCATCGACGTCCGCAAGGCCCCCGGCTTCGGCCAGGACGGAGCCTGGGAATGGTACCTGACCGGGGCCGAGGGGAACGCGGAAGCCGACACGACGGCGCACAGCGCGACCAGCGTCGTCGCGGGTACCATGAATTCGGAACTCGAGAACGAGCCCGACGGTGGGGCGGACCGGGAGCCCGATACGAATTTGCAAAACTGGAATTCTTTGGAGAAAGCCGCGGGAAATGCGAATTCCGTAGTGGTGGCTTCAGCCGCCGCGGAACGTGACGATAAGCCAGCCAAGGTGTCACCCGCAGATCAGTCTCTGCCCGAAGCTGGCACCGACTGGGTTACGACGCCTGAAATCGCGACTGCCCCTGCGCTGGCAAACGACACAACGACGAATTCGCAAAATCGGAATTCTTTGGAGAATACCGCGGGAATTGCAACTTCCGTAGTGGTGACTTCAGCCGCCGCGGAACGTAACGATGAGCCAGTCGCGGTTTCACCTGCTGATCAGACTCTGCCCGAGGATGACTCCGACTGGGTGACGACGCCTGTCATCGCGCCCGACCCTATGCGGGCAAACGACACGACGTTGAATTTGCAAAAACGGAATTCTTTGGCGAATGCCGCGGGAAATGCAGAATCCGTAGTGGTGACTTCAGCCGCAACGGAACGTGATGGTGAGCCAGCCGAGGTGTCGCCCGCGGATCAGTCTCTGCCCGAGGCTGGTACCGACTGGGTTGCCGAGTCTGAAATCGCGTCGGCCCCCGCACTGGTAAACGACACGACGACGAATTCGCAAAATCAGAATTCTTTGGAGAATGCCGCGGAAAATGCGAATTCCGTCTTGATGGCTTCAGCCGCCACGGAACGTGACGCCGAGCAATCCGAGGTGCCGCCCGCTGCCGCAACCCCCACCTCGACGAATTCGCAAAATCAGAATTCTTTGGCAGAAATCGCGGCGATGATCACCAGCCGCCTGGTCGAGTCAGGCTTCAAGGAACGTGCTCCTGACGTGCGCGCAGAGTCACCGATGGATCCGTCCCCGCGCAACGTGGGCCCGAGCCGTGATCGAGAGCATCCAGTCACGTCGCCACCCAAGCCAGCAAAACCTAAAACCCCGAAATCGACCGTGCCGGAATCGATGAACGAGCAGGCTGCGCCGGCTGACTTTGTCTCTGCCGAGTACGGCTTGAGCATCGACGTCCTGTTAGCCGCCGAGAAAGCTCGGCAAGGGGCTAAGCCGACCGTCTACTCCAAGGATGACCCGGTGCTGTGGTCGCCCTTGGGC
>JAFEBR010001241.1 GCA_018242565.1 Planctomycetota bacterium
ACAACCAGGATGGGGAGACCGGACATCACTGATAAATAGTGGAGCGGAGGCGGGGTGCAGTCGGTCGCTTAGCAAACCAAAACCGGGGGGCGGTATTTCGTACAGGGGCGGTTTGACGGGGTTCCGGGTGGTTGCTATCATCCGCGATTCGGTCGTAGCGGGCCGCTCGTGTCGGGCGGCCCCCGATTTTTTCACTTTCAATTTGTTTTGCGGCACCCTGAGCCTTATCGGGGATAGGAGAACGCGCACGTGGCAGAGATCGTCGTTAAGGATTTTCTGGAAGCTGGAGTTCACTTTGGGCACCGCGCCAGCCGCTGGAACCCGAAGATGCGGCCGTACATTTACGCCCGCCGCAACCAGATTCATATCATTGACCTGAAAGAGACTCTGCGGGGTTTGCTCCGCGCCAAGAAGTACTTGGCCAAGGTCGTCTCGCAGGGCAGCCTGGTGCTGTTCGTCGGTACCAAGCGTCAGGCGGCTGACCCGGTTCAAGCCGCGGCCACGAAGTGCGGCATGCCGTACGTCAACGAACGCTGGCTGGGGGGTACCCTCACCAACTTCCGTACGATTCGCAGCCGGCTGAAACGACTCGAAGAGCTGGAAAGCCTCGAAACGACCGGCACGCTGGTCACGTACTCGAAGAAGCGGCAGTCGACCCTGAACCGCGAACGCAAGAAGATCTTCACCAACCTCAGCGGCATCCGGAATATGAACCGGTTGCCCGAAGCGCTGATCATCGTCGACCCCCGTCGCGAAGGCATCGCCGTCAAGGAAGCCCGCCTGCTGGGCGTCAAAATCGTCGCCCTGATCGATACCGATTCGGATCCCGATGTGGTTGACCTGCCGATCCCCGGCAACGACGACAGCATCCGCTCGATCGACCTGATCCTGACGCACGTCGCCGACGCGATCATCGACGGCAAAGCGGCGCTCCCCGAGCAGCCCCAGAAGGAATCCCCCGGCCCCGCGCCGGTTCCTTCGATCAGCTAGTTGCGCGAGACGTCCAAGACGGACTGCGATTACGCGGGCTCGGCACAGCCAGGGCCGGCGGACATTGGGTTGGAACCAAGCCCCGCGGAGTGATTGTTTGATCACTCCGCGGCGGCGCTTCCAGCATGAGCCA
>JAFEBR010001242.1 GCA_018242565.1 Planctomycetota bacterium
AACCCAGGAAAGGTTATCCACAGATTTCCGCAGATTTTCACAGCTTATTGATCTTTCGACACCCAACTTGAAGATCATGGGTATAAAACAAACCGGACCCATCTCTCATTCACAAAAGACCTGACCAGGAACTCACCCCCCGGCACAACAGCCAAACCTCCGCCAAAAACAATCTGCGTAATCTGCGAAAACTGTGGACAGCCCTTTCATAACCGTCCCCCAAGAGCCAGCCATGCCGGACACATCCAAAGATCCCAAAACCTACGCCCTCATTGGAGCCGCGATGGAGGTCCATCGTCAGCTCGGCTGCGGATTCCTCGAACCCATCTACCAGGAGGCGTTCGACATCGAATTACGACTGCGTAACATTCCCTTTCTTCGTGAAGAGCCGATCGCGGTGTATTACAAGGGGAACCTGCTGCAGAGCACATACAAACCCGATTTCATCTGCTATGGCGAAATCATCGTGGAACTGAAGGCGTTGACCAAACTTAGTGGATCTGAGGAATCACAGCTTTTGAATTACCTGAAAGCGACGAATTTCCCCGTCGGCATCTTGCTGAATTTCGGCAAACCATCGCTGGAATTCGAACGATTCATCCGGAATCCCAGATGGCGTCCCCCCATCGATCCACAGTCAACATAACCCAATCCATAACTTTCCGACAACGGCCACCCATTTTAAAGAACTACAGAATTCCTCATTCACCAAAAACTCTCAGCAGGAACTCACACCCCGGCACAACAGCCAAACCTCCGCCAAAAACAATCTGCGTAATCTGCGAAAATCTGTGGATAACCCCTTTTCAAAACCATTCCCCAAGAGCCAGCCACTGGAATCCGAACTGGCTCTCCGGAATCCCCGAATCACAAACGCGAGCGTCAAACCAAGCCCAGGAAAGGTTATCCACAGATTTGCGCAGATTTTCACAGCTTATTGATCTTTCGACACTCAACTTGAAAACCACGGAAGCGAACTAAACCGCCCCCTAACTCCTTTACCCAAAGACCTGACCACGAACTCACGCCCCAGCCCAACAGCCAAACCTCCGCCAAAAACAATCTGCGTAATCTGCGAAAATCTGTGGATAACCCCTTTTCAAAACCATTCCCCAAGAGCCAGCCACTGGAATCCGAACTGGCT
>JAFEBR010001243.1 GCA_018242565.1 Planctomycetota bacterium
GGAACAGTTCTGAATGGTCACCAGTCGCCCGGCGTAGCCAGACGACTCCCGCGGTTCATCGATATGGGCATGGCCGGCGATGCCACCCAGTCCAATCACCGCCCCGGCATGCTGAATGCGGCCGTTATCCGGGAAGTACAGTTTCGCTCCCACGGCCCCCACTTCGGGACGCAACGCATGTTCCAGCATGCGTTCCAGCCAGTCGGCATTGATCGCCTGGGTGTCGTTATTCAATTGCACGATCACCTCCCCGGCCGCTTCCCGCACTCCCAGGTTAATGACTGCCGCGTAGTTGAATTTCCCGGTGAATTCGACAACGCGCACATTCGGAATGGGCAGCAACTGGGCGTAGTATGCAAACGTCCGCGGATCGCGCGAGCCATTTTCGACGATCACAATTTCCAAGTGTTCATAATCGGTGAGCCACAGTGATCGCAGGCAGCGCTGCAGCATCTCCACTTGATCGCGATTGGGGATCACGATCGAAACCAGAGGTCGCCGTGGCAGGTCATAGTGCACATGGAAGAATCCGGGCGCGGTCCCCTGTCGGACGGTGCCGCGGCGTTCGATCCGCATCAAATGCTCCGTCAACGCCCGCCGGGCCGATTCGTGTCCCACGATGCGCGGCTCGAATTCGTGCGCCGGATCCCCCAGCGGTTTGCGGCGATGAAAGAGGACCTGCGGGACATGCACGATCCGCTGGCTGCGCTCGGTCAAACGCAGCAGCAGGTCATAGTCGTGGGCGTCCACAAACTCGGGACGCAGTCCCCCCACGGCGTTCAACTCTGAACGGCGGAAGGCCACCGGTCGTCCGATGTAGTTGCACGACCGCAGCAGATCGGGGGCCCAGGCCGGTTTGAAATAGGGATCGCTGCGGGTCCCGGTCGTGGCGTCGAACTGATCTTCATCGCCATACAGGCAGTCTGCCTGCGGATGCGTCTGCATCGCTTGAGCCAGAGCGTACAGGGCAAACGGTGCCAGCGTCCCCCCAGTATCGAGGAAAAGTACGAAATCGCCGGTGGCCTGGGCCAGTGCCGAGTTGCAATTGTCGGCGGTTCCCCAATCGGTCGGAAGTTGACGTCGCTTGATCCGCTGATCTTGGGCAACCCACCCGTCGAGCAGGTTCCTCAGTACAGGGTCGAGACTGCCTCCATCGACGAGGCACAGTTCCCAGTGCCCATAGGTTTGCGCCAGCACCGATTCGACAATAGCTTTCAAAAACGTCAACGGACTATCGGCGACCGGCAAGACCAGACTGATCAGGGGCCGGCAGGGCAGATTCGCCGTTCGCTGTCGTTCGAGTTCCTGAGGACCCGGCTCGTGGGTGGCAATCCAGTCAGTATAGTCGATGGCCGGGCGCGAGTAATGCCGTGTCAGCTTGCGAAAGGCACTGGCCAGGGCCCCCAGCAATCCTTCACGTTCCCATTTCGAGATTCCTGTTCGCGCCCAATGGGCGATTTTCGCTCGCCGGGCGACGGCAACCGATGTTTGGGGTTTCGGATCAGCCGACTTGGTCTGCTCCCGCCAGCGAGCGACGTTTCGCCGCACGGCAGCAATCAGTCGCAGGGTCTGGTCCCGTCCGAGATCCACGACACGCTGCAGGGGGCCAGTTGGCGGATGGGCCATGACGATTTATCTGAGTGAGGCAACGACGGCGGGTTCGAAACAAGCCGTAAGTGGCTTTCCGCCGGTGTCTTACGGCATGCCTTCCACCCTGTCAATATGCGTTTGCCGACGTCATGGCCTGTGCCGATTGGCATTCGCTTCACGTTCCTTCCGTCGGCCCGCCGGTGTGCTGCCGCCTCGTCAGAGTCACTCCCGAACGGTGGCACCAAAACTCGCCGTGTAAGCCTTACACAAACCCCTGATTTTGAAGTTCGGGGTTGTAATTCTTACAGAAAACAA
>JAFEBR010001244.1 GCA_018242565.1 Planctomycetota bacterium
AAACACCTGCGCTGCCAGTGATGACACGAATCGGACGACGACTTTCAGTTACACGGCGGACAATCTCCTGGCCACAATCACCGCCGTCAACTCTGCGACCGGTAATCAGACGACGACGTACCAGTTTGGCACCACGCTGAGTACGTCGGCCATCGCCAGCACGCTGCTGAAGGTGGCAGAGATCTATCCCGATTCGGTCGGCGGCAGCGATCAGAAAACACTCACATACAATCGTCAATCGCAGGTGACGACGCTGACCGATCAGAACGGTTCTGTGCACTCCTACACATTCGACCGGCTCGGCCGCCAGACCAACGACGGCGTGACAACATTGGGAACTGGAGTTGACGGGGCCGTTCGGCGAATCGGCGTGTCTTACGAGGCGCGGGGGCTGGTCCAGAACATCACGAGCTACGACAACGCCACCGTCGGCGCAGGAAATGTTGTGAACGACGTGCAGAAGGCGTACAATTCCTTCGGTCAATTGATCACCGAGTACCAATCCCATTCCGGGGCGGTGAACGTGTCGACGACTCCGAAAGTTCAGTACGGTTATGCCAGCGGTTCGGCCAATACGATCCGCCCGACGACGCTGACATACCCCAACGGTCGGGTTCTAAATTACGATTACGGCACGTCGCAGGGCATAAACGACGCCCTGTCTCGAATCGGTTCGCTCATCGACAACGACGGTACGACGCGTTTGGCGGATTATTCGTACTTGGGGATGAGCTCAATCATCCAGGTCAACGAACCGCAACCGGCGATCCAGTACACGCTGGTTGGAATCCAGACGGGCAACGACCCCACGACTGGCGATATTTACCGGGGCCTGGATCAATTCGGCCGGGTCAAAGACCTGATCTGGGTCCCCACCGGCAGTTCATCGTCAAGTTCCAGCAGCAGTTCCAGTTCGGCCGCCGGAACGAACCTCGTCCGAATCCAACACGGTTACGACCGCGCCGGAAACCGGCTCTACCGGAAAGATCTTGTGGCTGAGACCTACAACGCCGGCCTGGATGAAGTCTACGGGTATGACGGCCTCTACCGTCTGAAATTGGTCAATCGCGGAACGTTGAATGCGACGAACACTTCAATCAGCACTGGCACCGGCACATTCAGCCAGTGCTGGACGCTCGATAGCACCAGCAACTGGAAAGGGTTCCGCGAAGACGACACGGGAAACGGCACGTGGAATCTGATCCAGAGCCGATCGGCCAATCCGGTCAACGAGATAACTGCGATTACAAATTCAATCGGCTCAGCATGGGCGCAGCCGTCATACGATAAGAATGGAAACATGACGTCCATGCCACAGCCGTCAAACCCATCGGGCAGCTACAAGGGATCCTACGATGCTTGGAATCGACTCGTGAAACTGGTTGATCCGTCGAACGGCAATACCGTGCAAACGAATTCCTACGACGGGCGGACGTTCCGAACCATTCGCGGCACCTACACAGCTGGGGTGCTGTCGGAAACGCGGCATCTGTACTACACGGTGAGCTGGCAGGCGATCGAGGAACGGACGGGAACGTCGACCAGTGCCGATCGACAGTTCGTGTGGGGGCTGCGGTACGTCGACGACCTGGTGCTGCGAGACCGGGACACGACGGGGGGCGGCACGCTCAACGAGCAGCTGTACGCGCTTCAGGACCCCAACTGGAACGTGATCACGGCCATAACATCAACAGCGAACCTGCAGGAACGCTATGCATACTCGGGGTACGGCGCTCCGATCGTTTTGTCTGCTGGCTTTATTCGACAACCTGCCAGCCGCGTTGATTGGGAGCTGCTATTTGCATGCCACCACCTTGATAACAGAATCATGCTGTACTTGGCCCGACAGCGTTTCCTAAATCCTTCGCTCGCGCTTTGGATCACACGCGATCCACTCGGGGATAAC
>JAFEBR010001245.1 GCA_018242565.1 Planctomycetota bacterium
ACTCGAGACGGGGCAGCAGGAACTGTATGACCTGACTCGCGATCTGCACGAGCAGCACGATCTCAGCGCCACCCAGCCGGCCCGGGTGCAGTCGCTGGAGTCGGAGTTGCGGGCGCATTCCCGGTCCAATGAATCGGACAGGGAATGCGCTATCGGATCGTCCCCTCCCACGCGTCGCGGGAGTTGAATGAGTCCAGACGTGGTCAGGCCGTCACGTTGATCGTCAGCGTCAGCGTGAACGTCAGTGCCCCGGCGAGTCCGTTTTTATCCTTCACCGTGAATACGAACGTGAACGGCTTGCCGATCTTCGCTATGAGTGTGGACATGTCGTTGATCTTCAACGCTCCGCTGCTGGCGTCATAAATCAGCGCCGGCTTCGTGGTGGACGAATTGTCCTTCGCTGCCAGTACCCAGCAGTCCGCGGGCGAACGTCCCCGTCGGCACTGCAGCGGGCTTTTTCAACGGTCTGCTATACAACCGTGGCCACTTGGACGGCGACGCTACTGCTCAAGCCGTTGGTCGTGATCAGGGCGGTCAGAATTCCCAAGAGGGTGGGCTTAGTGGTGAACGTCACCGTGAGTGACGTTGCGGTCGAGGCCGTGACGATTCCGACCGCCCCATTGCTGAAGACGATCGTATTGTTGCCGGGGGTCAAATCGAAACCAAATCCGGCGATCGTGATCGTGTCCGCATTTGCAGAGAGACTGGCCGTGTTTTTGGTGACGACCGGTATGATCGTGGCCACCTGCACGGCTGCGCCGTTGCTTTGCGAGTTGGTGGTCACAAGGGCCGTCAGGCTGCCGGCGGTTAAAGGGCCGGTGGAGAAAGTCACGGTGAGCGAGGTCAAGGTGGCCGTCGTGA
Source organism: Planctomycetota bacterium (assembly GCA_018242565.1). Taxonomy (GTDB): domain Bacteria; phylum Planctomycetota; class Planctomycetia; order Planctomycetales; family Planctomycetaceae; genus JACQFH01. The sequence goes on from JAFEBR010001245.1 coordinate 862, forward strand.
CGGTGCCGACGGCCCCGTTGTTGAAGACGACTGTGTTATTCGCCGGGGTCAAATCGAAGCCGTTCCCCTGGATCACGAGGCTGACGGCATTGGCGGCCAGGCTGGTGGTCTTGGCCGTCACGACAGGCGAGATCGAATCGGTGATCGTCGTGTTGGCGATGCTGTTGTAGTTGGCGCCGCCGGTGAAGCTCCAAGAGTCGCTGGCATAGAGGCCGACGCTCGTATGCGTCGTATTGTTCAAATTGACGGTGCCGACGGTCGCCCCCGTCTGTCCGGCGACGCCCGTGATCGACGTCACAGTCGCCTTGTGTGCGACACCGTTATACGGTGCACTGTAAGGCGTGACGATGACCGTGGCGTTGGCCTTGTTGATCGTATCGGTGATCGTTGTGGCGGCGATGCTGTTGTAGTTGGCGGTCCCGGTGAAGGTCCACGAATCGGTCGCGTAAGTGCCCGCGTTTGTATGCGACGTCGTGGCGACATTCACGGTGCCGACCGTCGCCCCCGTCTGTCCAGCCACACCGGTGATCGAGGTGACGGTCGCCGTGTGTGCTGCGCCGTCGTAGGTTAGATTGTACGGCGTGACCACGACTTGCGCGTTGGCTTTGTTGATTTTATCCGTGATCGTTGTGGCGGCGATGTTGTTGTAGTTGGCTGTCCCGGTGAAGGTCCACGAGTCGAAGGCGAAAGTGCCGGCATTCGTATGCGTCGTGTTGGTCACGGTGACGGTGCCGACGGTGCCCCCCGTCTCGCCATTCACGCCTGTGATCGACGTGACGGTCGCCGTGTGTGCACTGCCGTCGTAGGTCAGGTTGTACGGCGTGACCACGACGATCGCGTTGGCCTTGCTGACCTTATCGGTGATCGCCGTACTGGCAATGTTGTTGTAGTTTGCGGCACCGGTGAAAGACCAGGTGTCAGTCGTGTACGTGCCAGCGTTGGTGTGGGTGGTATTCAGTGTGACGGCGCCAACTGTGGCCCCGGTCTCGCCATTCACTCCGGTGATCGAGGTGACCGTCGCTGTATGCGCACCTCCATCGTAAGTCAGGTTGTACGGAGTCACGACGACTTTTGCGGTCGCCTTGTTGACCTTATCAGAGATCGTCGTACTGGCAATGTTGTTGTAGTTGGCCCCACCCGTGAAGCTCCACGAGTCGGCGGCGTATGTTCCGGCATTCGTGTGTGTCGTATTACTCACATTCACGGTGCCGACGGTGGCCCCCGTCTCGCCATTGACGCCTGTGATCGACGTGACGGTCGCCGTGTGCGCCAGGCCGTCATACGTCACGGTATACGGGGCGACCACGACTTTCGCGGCGGCCTTGTTGATGATGTCGGTGATCGCCGTGCTGGCAATGTTGTTGTAGTTCGATGTGCCGGTGAAGCTCCAAGAATCGCTCGTGTAAGTACCGGCGTTCGTGTGGGTCGTGTTCAAAGTGACGGTGCCGACGGAGGCTCCCGTCTGGCCGTTCACGCCGGTGATTGACGCGACGGTCGCTGAGTGCGCGAGGCCGTTGTAGGTCACAGTGTACGGCGTCACCACGACCACCGCATTGGCCTTATTGACGACTTGCCCGCCTGGCAGCGAGCCGTTGCTGTCGGCGAACAAGCCGGAATGAACATAGATCGCGGACACCGTGTGGCTGCCCGCATTCAGTGCGGAGGTCGTGTAGGTCCATTTGGCAGTCGTACTGGTTGTGGCACCGATCGAACCTGTGATCGGGCTGCCGTTGTCGATGACGAAACTCACGCTTCCTGTGGGGGTCGCCGTGCTTGAAATCGTGGCCGTGAACGTGACCGATTGCCCATACGTCGAAGGATTCAGGCTGGACGCCACACTCGTCGTCGTGGGGTTGTTGATCTTGTCCACGATCGTTGTCGCGGAGATGTTGTTGTAATTGGCAGTGCCGGTGAAGGTCCACGTGTCGCTGCTGTAGTTGCCGGGGTTGGTGTGTGTCGTGCTGCTGACGTTCACTGAACCGACAGAGGCCCCTGTCTCGCCGTTGGCCCCCGCAATCGACACGATGGTCGCCGTGTGCGGGTTACCGTCATAGTTGACGTTGTAGGGCGCGATGATGATCGTCGCGCTGGCCTTGCCGATGGAATCGCTGATCGTCTGGCTGGCGATGCTGTTGTAGTTGGCTCCGCCCGTGAAGCTCCATGTATCGCTGGCGTACGTACCGGCATTCGTGTGGGTGGTATTCAGAGAGACACTGCCGACGATGGCCCCCGACTCCCCGTTCATGCCCAGGACGATCGAGACAACTGCCGCGTGCGGCAAACCGTCGTAGATGACGTTGTAGGGCGTGACCGAGAATGTCGCGTTGGCTTTGTCGATTTGATCGCTGATCGTCGTGGCGGCGATGTCGTTGTAATTGCCTCCCCCGGTGAAACTCCACGAGTCGTTGGCATACGTACCGGCGTTCGTGTGGACGGTGTTGCTCACGTCAACCGTGCCAACAAGATCCCCGGTCTCACCGTTCACTCCCGTGATCGTCGATACGGTGGCAGTGTGTGAAATGCCGTCGTACGTCGCGCCATATGACGTGACCGTGAACGTCGCGTCAGCCTTATCGATCTGGTCGCTGATCGTCGTGGCGGCGATGTCGTTGTAATTGCCTGTGCCGGTGAAACTCCACGAGTCGTTGGCGTAGGAACCGGCATTCGTGTGCGTCGTGCCACTCAAATCGACAACGCCGACTGTGGCCCCGGTCTCGCCATTCACGCCCGTGATCGTCGTCACCGTCGCGGTGTGTGAATTGCCGTCGTACGTCGTACCGTAGGGAGTGACCGTGAAGGTCGCGTCGGCTTTGTCGATGAAATCACTGATGGTCGTGGCGGCGATGTCATTGTAATTGCCGGTGCCAGTGAAGCTCCACGAGTCGTTGGCATAAGAGCCGGCATTCGTGTGCATCGTGCCACTCAAATCGACAACGCCGACTGTGGCCCCGGTCTCGCCATTGACACCCGTGATCGTCGTCACCGTTGCGGTATGTGAACTGCCGTCGTACGTCGTACCGTAGGGAGTGACCGTGAAGGTCGCGTCGGCTTTGTCGATCTGATCGCTGATCGCCTGGCTGGCAATGTCGTTGTAGTTCGCGGTCCCCGCAAAGCTCCACGAATCGCTGGCATACGTGCCGGCGTTGGTGTGCGTTGTGTTCAGTGTGACGCTGCCGACGGCGGCCCCGGTCTCGCCGTTCACCCCAGTGATCGTCGTAACAGTCGCAGCGTGCGCAGTGCCATCGTAGGTGACGCTGTACGGCGTGACCGTGAACGTGGCGTCGGCCTTGTCGATCTGATCGCTGATCGTCTGGCTGGCGATGTCGTTGTAATTGGTTCCCCCCGTGAAGGTCCAGAAGTCGCTGTCATAAGTGCCGGCATTCGTGTGCAGCGTATGACTCACATCAATGGTGCCGACGAGGTCGCCCGTTTCGCCGTTCACCCCGGTGATCGTCGTGTATGTCGCCGAGTGAGGACTGCCGTCGTACGTCAGCGTATAACGAGAAACCGTAAATGCCGCGTTGGCCTTTTCGACCGTCAATGTCCCGTTCGTGATTGCCAGATCGTAATTCGATGCCAGGCCGGTGCCATCCGCGGCCACGCCGGTAATGTCATACGTGCCCACGTTGGCGGTCGCGGTGTCACCTGTGCTGCTCTCGCTGACGTAGATCGTCTCACTGCCGACCCCTGTCAAGATCGACGGGTTATTGAGCGTGGCGGGACTGCCGTAAGTCTGCGATTGGTCGGCGATCGTGTACGTGAGAGCGACTCTGCCGATAGAAAACGGCGTCTTGGGACTGCTGGCGCCTTCGTAGTTGTTATCACTGCTCGTGAAGATTGCCGTGACGTAGTAATTTCCTGCATTGGTCGGGGCACCGGTCAGAACGGTGCTGCCATCACTGCCGTAATACGTATAGTCAAAGGTTCCCGAGATGGGGGTCACGCCGTCTGTACCGACGGCGTTGCTGATCGCGTGATGGGCGTTGCCGTCATACGTGCCACCGTTGGTGACGGTCACGACGGCGAGACGGGCTTCGTTGGTGAGGTCGAAGCTGGCGAGAGGATTGGTGCCGCCCTCTGCCGTGGCGGTGACGGTGTAGCTGCCGCTCGTACCATTGGCGGTCAAGGTGGGGGCCGTGGCGATCCCGCTGGAATCCGTGAGCACTGTGGCACTCGCCCCGAATGTGCCACTGGCACCGCTGGCGGGGGCGGCAAACGTCACGCTGACGTTCGATACGGGCTCTCCCGCGGCATTCTTGACGGTGACAGCCAGATTCGTGGCAAACGGCGTGTTGACTGTTGCGTGCTGCGGCGTCGTACCAGTAACTGAAGCTACGGTCACCGGCGCGTCATCGTCCTGAATCGTCCCTATGGCAGGGCTGCCGGTGATTTGGGGCGTCGTATTCAGCAGCACCGACATTGTGTTCGAAGAGTAATTGGCGACGGCGAGCTCCGGGCGCC
>JAFEBR010001246.1 GCA_018242565.1 Planctomycetota bacterium
CTCCGTCGATCCCACGCACCGCCCCAAAACACCCCTGCAACTTTCATTCGTTTTCATAGGGCCGGCTCCGCCTGCCGCGATAACCCCCTCGGCCAATTCCCCCAACCCGCGAACTCTGCTGGCCGGCCACCTTCCTCATATCAACGAAAACCGATCGCGTCAGTCACAGCCTGGCCTATGCCAACCGAGCCTGTTGCAGACATTCCGGGTCGTGATGGTCGAGCACCGGCAGGTCGCTTACGGAGGCCAGGTGGTTGTACTTCAACCCGGACCCCGTATTAAACATCACGATTTCGTCGGACGGATTGAGCCAGCCCGAGGCGACCAGCTTCTCGGCGGCTTTCCAGACCGCCCCCCCTTCCGGACAGGCATAGATCCCCTGCTGGCGCGAGAGTTCACTCACCCCCTGCATTAACTCGGCGTCGGTGACGGTGACCGCCGTCCCCCCGCTTTCCCGTAACACCCGCAACATCATGAAGTCGCCAATCGCCGCCGGGACCCGGAGGCCCGAGGCCACCGTCGCGGCATTCGGAAACAGCGGCGCGTGGTTGGCTCCCGTTTCAAAGGCCCGCACGATCGGGGCACAGGTGTCCGCCTGCACCAGGACCATCCGCGGTCGTTCCGGTCCGATCCAGCCGAGTTGCTCCATCTCGTGGAAGGCTTTCCACATGCCGATCAGCCCCGTCCCCCCGCCGGCCGGATAGATAATACAGTCAGGCAGCTTCAGGGCATGGTCCCCCCGCTCGCTGGCCAGATCGAACGGCAGTTCGTACCCCATCGTTTTCTTCCCCTCGATGCGGAAGGGTTCTTTGAGGGTCGAGAGATCGAACCAGCCGAATTCTTCACAGCCCCGGCGGACCAGCTTGCCACAGTCGCTGATCAGGCCGTTGACGAGGTGAACGTGGGCCCCCCCCACGACCGATTCGATGATGTTGGCCGGGGGTGTGTCTTGAGGCATGAACAGGTAACAGGGGAGCCCCGCTTTGGCGGCATAATAGGTCGCCGCGCCGGCCGCATTGCCCGCCGAGGGGAGGGCGATCGCCTTGACTCCCAGTTGCACGGCTCGCGTCACGGCGGCCGACATGCCCCGAGCCTTGAAGCTGCCCGTGGGGTTGGCCGATTCGTCTTTGACGAACAGTCGCCTGAAGCGGGCGAACGCACCCCGCGGTTCGCAGCGCAGCAGCGGCGTCTGTCCTTCGCCAAGCGAGACGGCCTGGCCGATGTGTTCGACGGGGAGCACGTCCCAGAATTTCCACATCGAGCGGTGGGTGCGCTGGCGGACGGTCTCGGGGGTGAAGGTGTCGCGCAGCGCGGCGAGATCGTAACTGGCCAGCAACGGCTTCTGGCACTGCGGGCACAGGTTCTGCAGTTGGTGGACCGAGACCGGGTGATGACATGCCGCGCAAGTCAGGGATGTGTGCATGTTGCCTGCTCATTTCCAGACGGGGTGGCGGTTGGCCGCCCGACGTCGTCCTGTGCTGCGGAAGTTGTGCGTAATCATCTGACGTGTCGCGGGGGCCGGGGCGGAAACCGCGGCGAGTTTTCGCCGGGTCAGCGCCGGGGCCGGCGGACACGTCACCAGTGCATCACCCAGCCACCATCGACATTGATGGTCTGACCGGTCACCTGCTGCGCGCGGGCCGAAGAGAGAAACACCACCATGTCGGCGATATCGCGCGGCGTCTGCCAGCGCTGCAGGGGAATGATGGAGCGGACTTTGTCTCCCGCCCAGTCTTCGTACGAGCGTTGTTTTTCGGGTGGCTGGCGATCATGCCACGATTGCCAGACCGAGCGGTTCAGCGGCGTCTGCACCATCCCCGGACACACCGTGTTGACGCGGATCGTGTAGGGCGCCAGATCCTTGGCGAGGACCTGGGCGAAATTGATGTTGGCCGCTTTGGCGGCGCTGTAGGGAGGGTCGGTCTGCGACCCGATCTGCCCGGCGACCGACGAGATGAAGACCATGGTCCCCGTGCGGCGGTCGCGCATGGCCGGCGCGACGGCGTGCGCGACGTGGACCATGCCCATGATGTTGACCTCGAGCGATTTGTGCCAATCGCGCGGTTCGAGGTTCGTGAACGGGAAGCCGAACTTGCCCGACCCGATCGCGGCGGCATGCACGAGGTGATCGATGGGCCCCAGTTGCGCGGCGGTGTCGGCCGCGGCCTGCTGGACCGCCCCTTCGTCGGTGATATCGACCGTGCACCCGATGGCCCGGACGCCAGTCTGCGAGGAGATTTCGCTGGCAGCCTGGGGGGCGGCCTGCCGATCCCAGATGGCCAGGTGGGCCCCTTCGCTGGCGAAATTCTCGGCGATGGCCCGGCCAATTCCGCTGGCTCCACCCGTGATGACGACGACATGCTGCTTGAGTTCGAGATCCATGATGCGATCGTTGTGCGAAGGGAAAAAAATGTCAAGACCCGGTCCTGCGTGTACCAGCACGGCCACCCGCAAACAAAGCCAAAAATCCCCTGCTTTAGAAGGAAACCAAATCCCCCCCGAACGAAGGGGGGCAGGGGGGGTCGCGCGTCACCGAGCCTCCCCATCGTTTTCGGCCCGTTTCATCAAAGAATTCCAAATTTCGCGTTTTTCATCGGCTGGCTCTTTCTCCGTAGTCTTGGCTTCAGCCGAGACACATTCGGCAAGGGTTCTCGTTCTGTCTGTGTTCGGCACAGGTCTCCCGACCTCGCCGTCCGCGCGACCGCAGGTCTCTCGCCGCGCGTCCGGCCTCCCGTGCAGCATCACGCCCTCCTCCAAGCCGATCGAATTCCCGCGTTTTTTCCGAAGATTTCACAAATGAAAATTTTTTCGACGAGCCCGCCACCCCTCCGTTGTCTTGGCTTTAGCCGAGACACACCGCAGCGTGACCTGGCCCACCGCATCGCCAAACATTTCTGACTCCTGCTCGGCGAGAGTCTCCCGACCCCGCCGTCCGTCCGACCGCAGATCTCCCGTCGTCTGATCGGCCTCCCGACCTGCATCAAGCCGTCCGGCAAATCCTTCAATTTCCCGCGGTTCCTCCAAAGAATTCCAAAATTCAAAATTTCCGCTGTCGAGCAAACCCTCCGTAGTCTTGGCTTTAGCCGAGACACACGGCAGCGCGACCAGGCCCGGCGCGTCGCCAAACATTTCTGACTCCTGCTCGGCGAGAGTCTCCCGACCCCGCCGTCCGTCCGACCGCAGATCTCTCGCCGCGCGTCCGGCCTCCCGTGCAGCATCACGCCCTCCTGCAAGCCGATCGAGTTCCCGCGTTTTTTCCGAAGATTTCACAAATGAAAATTTTTTCGACCAGCCCGCCAGGCCTCCGTAGTCTTGGCTAAAGCCGAGACACACCGCCGCATGACCACGGCCGCCGCGTCGCCAAACATTGCTGGCCCGAGCTCGGCGAGAGTCTCCCGACCTCGCCGTCCGTGCGACCGCAGGTTTCCCGTCGCCTGATCGGCCTCCCGACCTGCATCAAGCCGTCCGGCAAATCCTTCAATTTCCCGCGGTTCCTCCAAAGAATTCCAAATTTCGAAATTTCCGCCGGC
>JAFEBR010001247.1 GCA_018242565.1 Planctomycetota bacterium
CCGCCAAGACCGATTTCGCCACGGGATCACTGCCATTGTCCGTCGCGATCGGCGATCTGAACGGCGACGGGCGCCCCGACCTGGCAGTGGCAAATGAGGGCAGCAACACCGTCTCGGTACCGCTCAATCAGCCCGCCGTTTTCAATCGGTTTTGGGGAACGGGCACGATTCTGGACGACGAACCCGCCATCGTGGCGGCGGTCAGTGGTACGACGCCGCTGCACGCCCTTATCAACACGGCTTTTGCCACGAATCTGGCTGTCGTCGTCAAGAATGCCTCCGGCGATCCCCTGTCGAACGTCAGCGTCACGTTCGCGGCTCCCGGGACCGGGGCCAGCGGTACGTTTGGTGCCAGTGCGACAGTGCTCACGGATTCCAACGGGATCGCCACGGCTCCCACGTTGACTGCCAATAGCGCGATCGGCAGTTACACCGTTACCGCCACAGTGACTGGCGGTGCCAATCCTTCCGCTAGCTTCGATCTCACCAACCAGGCCGCGCCGATATTCAGCAGTCTCAGCAGTTCGACGACCATCCTCTACGGGACGGCGACCACGACACTCGCAGGGCACCTGGCCGCCGGCACGCTGTTGCCCCCCGCCGGCGAGACGATCACCGTCACCATCAACGGGAACGCTCAGACGACCACGCTGAATTCCAGCGGCAACTTCAGCCTGAATTATGACAGCCATACCCTGCCCGCTTCCACCACTCCGTACACGATCACCTACGCTTATGCAGGCGACTCGAACTTCACCAGCGCCAGCGACACAAGCAAAACGCTGACCGTCTACGAACCCGCATCTCTGTCGGTCAGCAATCCGAGCCCATTACCCGAAGGGGACGGCGGCACCTCGAATATGGTGTTCGTGGTAACGCGTTCGGGGGACACGACGGTGGACGTGCAGGTCAGTTACCAAACCGCAGACGGCACGGCGATCGCCGGAACCGACTACTCAGCGACGTCGGGAACTCTCGATTTCACTCCGGGTACGACGTCGCTGGCTGTGAATGTTCCGGTAATCGGCAACACGATCTTTCAGTCAAACCGCACCTTTTCGCTGAAACTCAACCCGTTGCCGAACTTTGCTTCGCAACTGTCGTTTGCCACCGGCACAAACCCTCGTTCCGTGACCAGCGTCGATGTGAACGGCGACGGCCGCACGGATCTCGTCGCAGCCAACAACGGTTCAAACACTGTTTCGGTGCTGCTGAACACAACCCCACCGGGAGCCACCTCCCCCAGCTTTGCCCCACAACAGACGTTTGCCACGGGCGCAGGTCCGTTCTCAGTGGCCAGCATGGACGTGAATGGCGACGGCCGCTCGGACCTCGTCGTCGCCAACCTCTTCGCGAGCACGGTGTCGGTGTTGCTGAATACAACGGTACCGGGAGCCGTTACCGCCAGTTTCGCCGCGAAACAGACGTTTGCCACCGGCCTGTCTCCGACGTCCGTGACAAGTATCGACGTGAACGGGGACGGAAGCCCCGACCTGGTTGTCGCCAACAACGGGGCGAATACGGTGTCGGTGCTCCTCAATACGACGACATCAGGTGCCGTCACCGCCAGCTTTGCCTCGCAACAGACGTTTGCCACGGGCCAAGGGCCATTTTCCGTGACCACTGCCGACGTCAATGGCGATGGCCGCTCGGACCTCGTCGTCGCCAACTCAAGTTCCGGAACGCTTTCAGTGTTGCTGAATACGACGGCGATGGGAGCCACCACCGCCAGCTTCGCCGCGCAGCAGACGTTTGCCGTCACTGGCAGTCCGGGTTCCGTGACCAGCATGGACGTGAATGGCGACGGCCGCCCGGACCTCGCCGCCACAAATCGCTTTGGAAACACGGTCTCGGTGCTCCTGAATACGACGGCGGCGGGGGCCGCCATCCCCAACTTCGCCGCGCAACAGACATTTGTCACTGGCACAAATCCATTTTCTGTGACCAGCGTCGACGTGAACGGCGACGGCCGCCCCGACCTCGTCACCGCCAACCTGGGCTCGAACACGGTGTCGGTTCTGCTGGATACGACCGCACCGGAAGCCTCCACCGCCAGTTTCGCTTCGCAGCAGACCTTATCGACGGGCGGTGCCCCGATCTCGGTCGCCACTACCGACGTGAACGGAGATGGGCGCCCGGAGCTCGCCGTCGCCAATTACTCTTCGAACACAATGTCGGTGCTGCTGAATACGAAGCCCCAAATCACCGGCAGCCCTGCCATAGGGACGATTCAGGACGATGACGCGCCGGTGAC
>JAFEBR010001248.1 GCA_018242565.1 Planctomycetota bacterium
GGTCATTTCCGTATTCTGTCTCGCTCGGCGATCTGAACGGCGACGGACGCCCAGACTTGGCAGTGGCAGATCGGGCGAGCGACACCGTCTCAGTCCTGTTCAACACGACGGCGTCCGGTGCGATGACACCGTCGTTTTCCCCCAAAACCGATTTCGTCGCGGGATCAGCGCCATGGTCCGTCGCGATAGGCGACCTGAACGGCGACGGACGACCCGATCTTGCGGTCGCAAATCGGAACAGCTACACAGTGTCTGTCCTGTTCAACACGACCGCGCCCGGCGCAACGACGCCTTCGTTCGCCGCCAGAACCGACTTGTTCTCGGGGTCTTTACCATACTCCGTCGCGGTCGCCGATCTGAACAGCGATGGTCGCCCCGACCTTATTGTGGCCAATTCGAACAGCAACAACGTCAGGGTCCTCATTAACACGACGGCGGTCGGGGCGTCGACGCCGTCGTTCCCTGCCAGCTTAGCCTTCGGCACGGGGTCAGGGCCACATGCCGTCACGATCGGCGACCTGAACGGCGACGGGCGCCCAGACCTGGCGGTGGCGAATAGAGGCGGAAACAGTGTCTCTGTCCTGTTCAACACGACCGCGCCCGGTGCGCTGCCGCCGTCGTTTTCCGCTAAGTCCGACGTCGCCACGCAAGAATTGCCTGCATCCATTGCGATTGGCGATCTGAACAGCGATGGCTTACCTGACTTAGTTGTGGCAAGCAGCAGCGTGTCTGTATTCTTAAACACGACGGCAGCCGGTGCGACGCAACCTTCGTTTATCGCAACGCCCGACTTCACGGCGGGGTCAGGTCCACGCTCCGTCACGTTCGGCGATCTGAACGGCGACGGGCGCCCCGACCTCGCAGTGGCCAACTACAACAGCAACAGCGTCTCGGTATTGTTCAACTCGACGGCAACCGGTGCCGCGACGCCGTCGTTTTCCGCCAAGACCGATTTCGCCACGGGATCAGTGCCATTGTCCGTCGAGATCGGCGATCTGAACGGCGACGGGCGCCCCGATCTTGCGGTCGCAAATAGAAACAGTAACACAGTCTCGATTCTATTCAACACGACGGCAACCGGTGCCGCGACGCCGTCGTTTTCCGCCAAGACCGATTTCGCCACGGGATCAGTGCCATTGTCCGTCGAGATCGGCGATCTGAA
>JAFEBR010000124.1 GCA_018242565.1 Planctomycetota bacterium
AGCCAGTCCTGGGTGTACGAGCCCTGGACATGCCAGATGCGATTCGGCGGTTGGCGGGAGAGTCGGTCGCGGACTTCCAGGCACAACGGGTAATAGCGGATGTTGTAGGCCACGGCGGCAACCACGTGGGACGCGGCGGCCAGTTCGACCAGTGCCGCCGACTCACGGGAATTCATCGCCAGCGGCTTTTCGCAAATCACGTGCTTCTCCGCCCGGAGTGCGGCGGACGCCATTTCGAAGTGCAGTCGATTAGGCGTCGTGATATGTACTGCCTCGACGCGCGGGTCAGCGAGCAATTCCGCGTAGGTCGAGTAGGCGTGCCCGCCGCCCCAGGTCTCGGCCGCCACGTGGGACTTTTCGGGACTGGACCCCAACACCCCCACGACGTTTTGCCCGGCACGCCGCAAGGCCTCGGCATGGACTGGTCCCATGAAACCAGTGCCGGCGATGGCGACATTCAGCGGGGGCATGGAACTTCCTTCGTCATAGATGCGTCTAAAAGGTATCGGTCGCGCGCGGGGACTTCAATCGACGGGGGGCCGATCCGGGTATCGACGTCACCCGGCGTCCACTCAAGCCAGCACTGAGGATGCGACGGTGTGATCCATTGATCAAATGCAATTGATGCGACACACTGCTGGAGACGTGGACACTCCCGGTTCAGGACTGGAGCAGACGATGGCGAAGACGTATCGCGTGGGGATTATCGGTTGCACAGGGCGTGGCAATTACGGGCACGGGCTGGATGAAGCCTGGAAAGAAATCCCTCAGGCCGACATCGTCGGAGTCGCCGACGAAAATGCCGAAGGCCGCGCTGCCGCCGTCAAACGCACGGGCGCGAAAGCCGCCTATGCCGATTATCGAGAACTGCTCGATAAGGAAAAGCCTCAGATTGTTTCTGTCTGTCAGCGGTGGATCGACCGCCACCATGAAATGATCATGGCCTGCGTGGAGCGGGGGATTCACGTGTATGCCGAGAAGCCGTTCTGCCGGACGCTGCAGGAAGCCGACGAGATTATCCGCCTGAGCGAAATGACCCATGCCAAAGTGGCGCTGGCGCACCAGACGCGCTATTGCCCGATCATTCCGGTCGTGCAGCGAATGATTGCGGACGGGCAACTCGGAACGCTGCTCGAGATTCGAGCCCGGGGCAAAGAAGATGCCCGGGGCGGAGGCGAGGATCTGTGGGTCCTGGGCAGCCATCTGATGAATATGATGCAGGTGTTCGCAGGCGATCCCCAATCGTGCTTTGCCACCGTGACCCAAAAGGGACAGCCGATCACGAAGTCGGATGTGATCCAGGGAAATGAAGGTTTGGGCCCTCTGGCAGGTGACGCGATTGACGCGCAGTACCAGTTCCCCAAAGGAGTGACGGGCTACTTCAGCTCACACCGTGGCCAGGAAGGAAAACCCTCGCGGTTTGGCATTCAGATCTTCGGTTCCAAAGGGATCGTCGAATACCTCATGGGGTTTGTGCCCGATGTCTACTTTTTGGCCGACCCGGCCTGGTCTCCTGGTCGCACACAGGCGAAATGGCAAAAGGTGAGTTCCGCCGGGGTCGGACAGCCTGAACCGATCCAGGCCCGGGGGACCTCGGTGGGCAACGTCGTGGCGTTGCAGGATCTGCTGGCGGCGATTGAACAGAATCGTGAACCGTTGTGTGGCGCCCTCGCCGGGCGCACCACGATCGAGATGATCCTGGGGGTGTTTGAATCGCAGCGATTAGGCAAACCCGTCGCGTTGCCGCTGGAAAACCGCCGGCAGCATCCGTTGACGTTGCTGTAGGCCGATACTGCGGTGGCCGTCCACCGCGGGCCGTTTTCCGACTACACGCGCATGCTCACCAGGTCGCGAAAGCGGGCGTAGGCGCCTTCCCAGGCGGACTGGTCGCGCGGTTCAAAGACCTTCACACCGCCCGAAGCCCGGACGACGGCCCGCATTTCAGCGAGGTTCGAGACGGCGCCCGAGGTGCGGGCCTGCACAAGAATGTTGCCCAGTGCCGTGGCTTCGACCGGGCCTGCCACGACCGGCCGGCCGCAGGCATTGGCGGTAAACTGATTCAACAACTCGCTCTGCGATCCTCCACCGACAATATGAATGACTTCCACACGGGTTCCAGACAATTCTTCGAGCCAGCCGAGGACCATGCGGTACTTGAGTGCGAGGCTTTCAAACGCTGCGCGGATGAATTCGCCTTCGTTCGTCGGGACCGGCTGATTGCGAGCCTGGCACCACTGGCCGATGGCCGCCGGCATGTCGGCGGGAGCCAGGAAGGCGGAGTCGTCGGGATCGACGAGAGAGCGGAACGCGGGGGCGGCGGCGGCCATCTGGTTCAACTCGGCGTACGATCGGTTGAGCCCGCGCCGTTCAAACGTTCGCTTGCATTCCTGAACGAGCCACAGCCCCATGATGTTTTTGAGCAACCGGTACGTGCCGTCGATGCCCCCTTCGTTCGTGACGTTGTACGCCAGCGCCTGCGGTGTCAGAACGGCGTTCGGCAGTTCCAGCCCCATCAGGGACCAGGTGCCCGAACTGATGTAGGCCCATTGGGCTGTCCCCGTTTTTTCGGTGGGAATGGCGGCGACCGCCGCGCCCGTGTCGTGTGTGGCGGGAGCCACGACCGACAGCCTGCCGATGTTGCAGCGCTCGGCGACACTGGCTCTGAGTTTGCCCAGCACGGTTCCCGGTTGCACGATCTCGGGAAACATGGTGGTCGGAATGGAGAATTTCGAAAGCAGGTCGCGAGCCCAGTCTCGGGTGGTTGCATTCAGGCATTGACTCGTGGTCGCGTTCGTGAATTCGACGACCTGACTGCCGCACAGCAGCCAGTGGAAGAAGTCGGGCATCATCAGGAAGCGGTCGGCCAGCGCCAGCAACTGGGGATTTGTGTGCTGCATGGCGATCAACTGGTACAGCGTGTTGATCGACATGAACTGGACCCCGGTGCTGCCGAAGATCTCTTTCTTCGGCACCCGCGAAAAGCTGCTTTCCATGATGCCCGCGGCCCGGGGATCGCGGTAGTGATAGGGTTGCCCGAGCAGTTCCCCCGTGCGCGAGAGGAGCACGTAGTCCACCCCCCAGGTATCGACGCCCACGGACAGGGCGTCTTGGCCACAGGTGGTTCCGGCCTTCCCCAGCCCGGTCAGGATTTCCGACCAGAGTTTCAGGACGTCCCAGCGCAGCGAATCGGCGACCGGAACGGCACCGTTGGAGAACCGATGCATTTCCTCCAGTCTGAGTCGCGAGCCATCGAAGAATCCCGCCACGACGCGACCGCTTTCGGCTCCCAGATCGACCGCCAGATAACATTTCTCCGCCATAACCAACGCTGCTCCGAAACGGGATGTGCAAACCGCTGAATTGAGTGCCTGCCAGTATACTGCCGCATCAATTCAGGGCAATGAAGCCGCGGCGGCAAGTCGCGATCGCGAGGGTGGTGATTCGTTGACGCTCGTTTTACCCGTGGTCTGTGGCAGAGCAGGGGAGGAGGTGGAAGCAAGCCGCGAAAACACGCGGTCGCGCGCGGTTTCTGCTTGACAGCTTTCCGTGCCACGGGCATGATGGATCGATTACGGCGCGTCACATTTCTGTCATCCCATTAAAGGAGCTGGGCCATGCCGATATCTCTGTTGTGTGATGGTTGCAGCGCCAAGCTCAAGGCCCGTGATGAACAGGCAGGCAAACGGATCCGCTGTCCAAAATGCCATGCAGCCGTTCTGGTTCCCAAACAGAGTGCGGCCGATGATGGGTTGATGTTTGACGACCTGCTGGAAGACGAACAGGACGGGCGCATTCTCGACGAAGAGGAATTGCCCCGCGTCCCACGGCGGACGCGCGCGGAATCCCGGCCGAAGCCTCGTCGTTCGCGGGGCAATTCCGACACTGGCCGAAAAGTGGCGGTCGTCTCCGGCGGACTGGGCGGTCTGGCGCTGCTCGGTTTCATCGTGTTTCGCGTGGCCCTCTTGATCATGGCGAAGTCGCCGGGGTTGTTCGCGTTTGGTGACATGCCGCAGTTCTTTAAAAAGGTCATTACGATCCAGCGCAAGGCGGCAGACGATTACAACCAGCTCTCAGAAGCCTTGAAGCAGAGTGTGGAGCGGGATTCACCCGATTTTGCCGCGGTCCAGACGGCCATGCAGCGGGCCGGTGCGACCCAGCAGCAGTGCCTGACGGAATTGTCGGCGGTTGCGGTTCCCAGTTCTGCTAAGAAAGGGGCCGAACTGAAAGCGGCTGTCGAGAACTTCATTCGGACAGAATACGACGTAATGAACACGATGGTGCCGCAAGTGGGGGTGGTTTTGCAGAACCGCTCGGGCACGCTTGGCTCGCGAATGCGGTCAATTCTGGAATTGGCCATCGTGGCGAAACGACGCGAAGACGCCATGAATGTGCAACTGGTGAATGCCCAGCGGGAGTTCTTTCAGGCAAACAACATCACGATCACGGCGGCCATGGAAAACGGGATGCAGCAGATCATGCGGCAGGTCAATGAGAAGTTGCCCGATCCCGCTTCGATTCCGGATGTTCCGGGAGGCGGATTTAACCCGTTTGCCATGACGCCGGGGATGGGAGGTCCGCCGGGTATGCCTCCCATGAATTCCGGTATGCCTCCCGGCGCGGGCCAGAACAT
The DNA here is from genome assembly GCA_018242565.1 of Planctomycetota bacterium. Classification (GTDB taxonomy): domain Bacteria; phylum Planctomycetota; class Planctomycetia; order Planctomycetales; family Planctomycetaceae; genus JACQFH01. The sequence goes on from JAFEBR010000124.1 coordinate 4,631, forward strand.
GCCTCCCATGACTCCGCCCGGTCCAGGTCCCGGAGGGATGGCGGGTGGGCCCCCCGGTGGAATCCCCGGCGGAGTCCCGGGAAGTATGCCCATGGCTGGGCCTGGTGGTGCACCGGGAATGCCTCCCGGAGGTATGCCTGGCGGAATTCCGGGTAGCATGCCAATGTCGGGGCCGGGAGGAGTGCCTCCGGGAATGCCCGGGGCGATTCCCGGAGGCATCCCAGGACAGGGGATGCCCCCGCGAAATTCGGGGCCGCGTCGGTTTTAGCCGCGACCGAAGCCTGCGTGGGAAGTCGTGCCTGCGGGACAGCGCCGAATTCGTCGTTATGCCCGGTTTCTATCGAACCGCTGTACTGGCACCGTGTCTCTTTGAATTCAGGGGCCCGCGATGACTGGAACAGTCTCGCGACTTTGGTCGCCGTTCGCTAATCTGATCTGGCGGTTCGGATTGCGCTCAGCCAGGTGGCTTCGCGACCGCATTGTTTGCGACTTGGATTTTTGGTGGAGATTTCATGGCGAGTCAGGTGCGGATTGCGATCATTGGGGCTGGAGCGGTGGCCGACTATCACCACGTGCCGGGGATTCGTCTGGATCCTCGCGCCCAACTGGTCGCGGCGTGTGACCCGAACGAACAACTGCTCGTCAAGCGCAAGACCGATTGGTCGATTTCGAAAGTCACCACCGATTACCGGGAAATCGCCAACGATCCGGCGATTGATGCCGTCATCATCTGCACTCCGAACGACACCCACTACCCGATCACCATGGCTTGTCTCGACGGGGGCAAGCACGTGATGTGTGAAAAGCCGCTCGGTTTGAACGCCACCGAGGCTTACGAAATGTGCAACAAAGCCCGGGCCAAAAACCTGCGGCACATGACGGCGTTCACGTATCGGTTTGCTCCCTCGATGAGGTATCTGCGAGAACTGGTGCATAGTGGCAATCTCGGGGTACCCCGACATTTCCGCAGCCAGCGATTTCTGGATTGGCCCGAAACCAGTTGGGGTTGGCGGCAGTACAAGAAAAATGCCGGGGCTGGCGACCTGTTCGATATGACGATTCACCGGATCGATTATGCCCAGGATTTGATGGGACGGATGACTTCGATCTGCGGCGCTGTGGCCCAGTATGCGCCACGCGATCGGACGCCCGATGGAAAAGCGTGTCCGCCGTCGGAAGTCGATGACTGGTCAGCTCTGATCTGCCAGTTCGAGCGGGGCGCGGTGGGGGTGCTGGAAGGGACGACCCTTGCCAAGGGCTATCATTATGACGGGTTCGGACACGACTGGGCTGAGGTGAACGGCAGCGAAGCCACGGCGGTTTACCAGTTGCGCGAGCCCAACACGATTCTGGTCGGCAAACACGGAGAGTCGTTGCAAAAGGTGGAAGTTCCGGCCGAGTTTCTGGCGCCGGCCGGCTCGCCCCGCAACCCGAGTGAAGGGGTTCCCAGCACGGTTTTCCGGTACGATCTGTCTTGGGAATTCGTTTCGGCCATCGTCGAAGGTCGCGACGCGATTCCTGGTTTCGACCATGGGGCGTCGGCGCAGGCCGTTGCGGACGCGGTGCTTGAATCATTCGAGAAGCGGACGTGGATCAACATTCCGGCCCGGTGAGAACCGGCGGATTGGTCGAACTCCCCGACGGTTCCTTGAAGAGACTCCTCACAGTGAGACGCGTTTCTGGTTCCAGGAGATTTGATGACTGCTGACGAATTACGCGCCCTCCAGGCGCCGGTGAAGGCGAAATACAAAGAAGATCCTGCTGCGGCACGCCGCATCTTAAGCGCTACGGGAAGGCTGCAGGGCGAGAACCTGATTTGCCGGGTCGAGACCGATCACGGCGCCATTGATTCCGGGTTGCATCCCGCAGCCGGGGGCGACGGGATGTCTTCCTGCTCGGGAGACATCCTGCTGCAATCGCTGGTCGCTTGTGCGGGGGTGACACTGCAGGCCGTCGCCACGGCCATGGCAATTCCATTACGGGGTGGCACGGTCACTGCCGAGGGGGATCTCGACTTTCGCGGCACTTTGGGCGTCAGCAAAGAGACCCCGATCGGGTTTCACGCTATCCGCCTGAAATTCCAGTTGGATAGCGATGCCACGCCTGACCAATTGGCGTCGCTGCTGAAACTGACCGAGCGTTATTGCGTGATCTTGCAGACTTTGAAGAATCCTCCGGCCATTTCTGCCGAAATCGCCTGAGGAAAAGATTTCGGGTTTTGTCCTACGACTTTCGCGGCTTGGAAACGATCCAGATGTTGCGGAAATGGACCGGATTCCCGTGATCCTGCAACTTGATGGGGAGCGGTTCGGGGCCTTCGGGTTTGCCGGCGCCGGTTTTCGCCGTAATCTCGGCCTGATCGTGAATCACGACCCCATTGTGCCGGACGGTGATCCTGCCGTTGCGGATTTTCTGGCCAGCCGAGTCAAATTGCGGCCCCTGAAAATCGATGTCGTAGGTTTGCCAGGTCAAAGGTGGAAAGCACATGTTTAAGAGCGGGGCCCGCTGGCGGTAGAGTGATCCACATTCGTTGAACTCACCGCGCAAGCCGAACGAATCGAGAATCTGCACCTCGTATCGTCCCTGGATGTAGACGCCGCTGTTTCCGCGTCCCTGGTCGCGGGCTTCGGGCATGTAGGGGGTGCGGAATTCCAGGTGCATCGTAAAGTCGCCAAACGGTTCGCTCGTGTTCGAACCGGCCACCAGAAAATGATCGGGCGTGACCAGGCCGGAATCGAACATGCGGGCGTCACGACCACAAAACAGCACGGTCGCATCTGCGGGGGGGGCCGCACCGAGCGTCGGACTGCGGCGGATTTGCTTCAATAGTCTGCCCAACTCGTGACCGGCGGCATCGCGAACGATGGCTTCATTGCGATTGACCGTGATTTGGCGGTTCTCATCGAAGAATTTGGCGCGGTCAGCGGATGTGCGTTCGCCGGAAAATGAATGTCGGGTTTGCAGGTCCCAGCCATTGCCGGGAAGTCCGCCCAAGTACTCCATCGCGGCGAATTGGCCGTTTCCGCGGGCGACGACTTGCAGGCCGATCGTATGGCTGCCGCGCCCGGGCAGTGAGACGGTCCCCGAGTACTCACCCTGCAGAAAGTAATCGGCGTCAGGGCGGGTCGGGGGTTGTGCCGCCGCTGATTTCGGATCAGCCGACCAGGCCAGATCGGCGCTTACAAAGAGGGCGCCTACGCAGATGAGCAGGTGAGTGATCTTGAGCATCAGACGACTCGCTACTGGGGAGACACGGCCGAGAGGCCTAAAGCCGA
>JAFEBR010001249.1 GCA_018242565.1 Planctomycetota bacterium
AGCGAGCTGCCGGGTTTATCCCGGCAGATCGGGAGAGCGTTGTGTAGGGGAGGCGAGTTGATCACGCGGGTTGGCGGGTAATGCTAGGCGTTTGCGCGAACTCAGCCAGGATCAACAGACACGACATCGATTTGCCGGCCTCAGCGACCTTGACTGCAAACTCTCTGTTAATCGAATCAGAGCCATTGATCGCGCCTCAACAACCACATGCCCGCATGACAAAACCAGCCGTCGAGTCACTCAAAGCAGCGAGCTGCCGGGTTTATCCCGGCAGTATCCGGGTGAAGTGCTCCGCCGCGACCATTTAGCAACTCGACATTGCCGGAATTGCTGGGCGTTCGCACGAACTCACAGGGCACGGGTTCTGCAGAACTCGCGCGAGCGACAACAGGTCTTGCAACCCGCAATCACATTTTCACCCGGATACCGCCGGGATAAACCCGGGCGGCTCGCTGGGCGCAAGTCCGCAGGCGGTGCCACCCATTCCGGCACGCGTTTCTCGCCTGCGGTTGACCGGCACTCGCAACGCTCGTCAGCCCTGCTGTACAACACGGAGCACCTGCATGTTGACGATTTCCACGAGTTTAAACTCCTGCCCGGCGACGTAGTTGACGGCACCCAACAGTGCATCATGGCCATGTAGATAGCGATTGCTTCCTCCATGCGTCCACCAAGGCCGATTCTCCCTGACGAAATCCGACAGTTTCGCTTGTGTCGTGCCCTTTAAGATTCGCCGCACGGCCGGTCCATCATCGGGACAATCGGTAATGACCACATGCACATGGTTGGCCATCACAGCTGCCCGCAATATCCGCCAATTTCTCGTGGCGGCGGCTTGGACCAGCTCCTGAGCCACACAATGCGCCAGGTCAACTGTCATCCAAATCGCCGGCTGCCTCATGGACAGACTCGTCTGATGTCGGGTCAGCGGACTGTTTTTCGCATACGGAGTCCCCGGGAGATTCTGCTTGGGGAGAAAGCCACCGCCAGCTAAATGAGTATTCGACACGTAGCCACGCTTGTCGCCTGGCAACCAGGTACCGAAGCACGTCCAGGTAATCAACAGGGCGAAGGGCTCTTCCGATTGCATCAACGTGGCCTCGCAGTGAGCAACGGTCTCGAAACTGTTCTGTAAATTGTGTCCGTCAATCAACAAAATAGCAACACGAACCGCGGGCCTGTTTCGCAGCGCTTGCGGTTCCCTACCAGCCGTCGAGTCACTCAAATCAGCGAGCTGCCGGGTTTATCCCGGCAGTATCCGGGTGAACTGCTGCACCGCTATCGTATGGCAGCTCGACATTGCCGGAATTACCTGGCGTTTGCGCGAACTCAGCAGACACGACATCGATTTGCCTGCTTCAGCGAACTATTTCTGCAGAATTCCTGTTAAACGAATCAGAGCCA
>JAFEBR010001250.1 GCA_018242565.1 Planctomycetota bacterium
CAACACGAGGATGACGAGTTGGATCAGCACTCCATCGACAAATGCCCGGACCGACTGCACGTCGCCCGTGACCCGATTGATCAATGCGCCGGTCGAGTTGGCGTCGAACAGGCGAAAGCTCAATCGCTGCATTTTGTCGTAGACCTGGGCGCGGAGATCGACCACGATCCGTTCGTGAACCAGGTGCCCCGAGTCGATGGCGTACACGAAGTTCAAAACGCCCCGTACGAGCGCCAGCCCGAGAATCGCCCCGGCGATGAGCCCGACTTCGGCCAGCGGTGACAGATCGGCGGGGGGCAGCCAACCGAACGGGTAGACGGCCGGCCGTTTGGCCGCACCGACGCGATAGAGAATGACGTCGATCCCGACGCCGGCCAGATCGAGGGCAGTCAGGTTGAGCCCCAGCAACACCGCCTGTTCAGCCAGCAGGCGCAGGCAAGCCCACCGATAGTGCCAGCTCAAAGCCAGCATGCGGCGCAGCAGCGCCCCCTGGGCAGCCAGATCGGCCGACGGTTTCTCAACAGACGCAGTCACAAGCACGCGAACTCTCTGGGCCAAATCAACCAGCCGCAGCGCGAGCCGGAATCTGACAGCAATGGGAACGGCAGTGTAGCGACTCGCACTCTGGCCGCAAATCGGCCCCCCGCCCCGTTTCAAGCTCCGAGTCGTGCCGCGGGCCGGTCTGGCTGAAAGGTCGGCCCCCCGTCGCCTGGCCCCGACCGCCAAATCGCTCATTTCCCGGCCCTAACTCCAAAGAATTCCATTTTTCGCAATTTCCATCGGCGGCCAATCCCTCCGTAGTCTTGGCTTTAGCCGAGACACTCCACCGCCCTGTCTCACCCCCGCTCCAAGAGTTCGGCGCGGGTCTCCCGACCCCGCCGCCCCCCCGACCGTAGGTCTCCCGCCACGCGATCCGCCTCTCTCACAACACCCCGGTGCCGACACCCCCCCCTCGTTTCCCGGCTCTAACTCCAAAGAATTCCACTTTTCGAAATTTCCATCGGCAACCAATTCCTCCGTAGTCTTGGCTTGAGCCGAGACACCCGTTCGACGCGCTTCTCCCCCACGAGCTCGGCGCGGGTCTCCCGGACCGGCCGCCCGCCCGGCCGGGGAAGTGCGGCCA
>JAFEBR010001251.1 GCA_018242565.1 Planctomycetota bacterium
AGATCTGGAGGCTCGAGAACTCTCTGGCGCCCGGCGCCCTCTATCACGATCATGATCGACTCTACGTACCCCGCTGTGGATCCACCACCGGCGACGTCGATATTCACGATCTGGCCGTCGAGGCCGACGGGCGGCCAGTCTTCGTCGCCACTGGGTTCGGCTGTCTGGCAACTCTGTCGGAACGCAGCAGCTTTACTCCTCTGTGGAGTCCTCCCTTCCTGAGCCAACTGGTGGCAGAAGATCGCTGTCACCTGAATGGGCTGGCGCTCCGGGACGGCAGGGCCCGCTATGTGACGTGTGTGTCGCAATCCGATGTCGCCGATGGCTGGCGCGATGCCCGCCGCAACGGGGGAGTCGTCCTCGACGTCCCGTCAGGCGAAGTGGTCGCGCAGGGGTTGTCGATGCCCCATTCGCCGCGCTGGTACCGTGACCGCCTCTGGCTGCTCAACGCAGGCACAGGCGAATTCGGCACAATCGACCTGGCCTCGGGCGCGTTTGAGCCCGTTGCGTTCTGCCCTGGCTTTCTCCGCGGTTTGGCCTTCGCGGGGGACTACGCCATCGTCACCCTCTCGAAGCCGCGGCACGATCTGGCATTTTCCGGCCTGGCGCTCGACGAAGCTTTGGAGCGGCGGCGCGCGGCTCCACAGTGTGGAATTCAGGCGATCGACCTGCGCAGTGGCCAAGTCGCGCACTGGGTGCGATTCGAAGGCATGGTCACCGAAATGTACGACGTGGCCGTCCTGGCCGGGGCGGCACGTCCGATGGCTCTAGGGTTCAAAACCGATGAAATCCGCCGGTTGATCACGATCGATCCGGACGCGAGTGCGACATCCCCGTAATTGACGGTACGCCGTGATTTTCAATCTGTACCGGTGGCGGAGTGCCGGCACGGCGCGATATTTGGCCAAAACAAATTCAATTGACACCTGAATGAGAGCTGATTCATGCTGCTGTTCTCGTGGATGCGTTTAGTTCGGCAGGCCATCATTTCTCCACGACCGAGACTGCGGCGGCACCGGATGCGACGACGGGATGCCTTTGCGAGCTGTCCCTGCCTGCTGCAACGCGAGTCCCTCGAAAACCGCACTCTGCTCTCGGCCAACCTGACGATCGACGACGTTTCAATCGTCGAGGGGAATACGGGGACCAAGAACGCCGTGTTCACGGTGACCCGTTCGGGGGACGATTCCCTCTCGGCCATCAGCTTCAGCTACTCCACATCCGATGTCACGGCTACCGCCGGGCAGGATTACACGGCGGTCAGCGGTGTCGCCACCATCGCCGGGGGGGCGACAACCACGACGATCAGCGTGCCGATCCTTTCCGACACCATCGGCGAATACGACGAGCAGTTCCGGCTCAACCTTGGCGCCATCACCAACGTCGTCGGCCCGGCGATCACGATGTCCACGAAGACCGATGTTACATCGGGAGCCGTGCCGATTGCCCAGGGATTTGGCGATTTGAATGCCGACGGCAAGCCCGATCTGGTGATTGTCGAGTACGGTGATAACGCGATTGGGGTGATGTTCAACACAACCGCGCCTGGGGCTGCGACACCCACGTATAGCTCACGAATTGACGTGGGCGTCGGATCGTTACCCGACAGCGTCACGTTTGCCGATTTCAACGGGGATGGCAAGCTTGACGTCGTCGTCGCGAATTCGCACAGCAACACGGTTTCGGTGCTGCTCAATACGACCGCGCCGGGGGCGGCGACAGCGACGTTCGCCCCGCGAAGTGATTTTTCGGCGGGATCTCGTCCGTATAGCGTCGCCGTCGCCGACATCAATGGAGATGGCCGGCCGGATAT
>JAFEBR010001252.1 GCA_018242565.1 Planctomycetota bacterium
CTGTGCGGTTCTGACAGGTCTCTGTCAAATTGATATTTCGACGGGTCCGGACAGGGAGAGCGTCTGGCTATGACAGCCCAAGTCTCGCAATGTGCGAATCTTGGGCTTTTTTCATTTCATGCGGAAGGCTCGTCCCATGTATCTGCGCAAGGTACTGCAGTCGCTCACTTGGAATTCTCTGGTTCAGTTGTCACGAAGTCGGCGTCGGCTTCGCCGCCGCCCGAATGACGCGCCGTTCTATCTGGTGGCCGAAGTTCTCGCACCCCGGGAACTGCTGTCCGTCACTCTGTCGGTCAGCAATCCGATTCCCCTTCCGGAAGGGGACAGCGGCACCTCGAACATGGTGTTTGTCGTGACGCGTTCGGGAGACACATCACTGGATGTGCAGGCCAATTACCAGACGTATAACGGCACGGCGATCGCGGGCACCGATTACACTGAGACATCGGGAACGCTTGATTTCCTGCCGGGCGTTACGTCACTTACGGTTAATGTGCCGGTGATCGGTAACACGATCTTTCAGTCGGATCGCACCTTTTCACTGCAAGTGTTCAACACCCCCAGTTTCGCCGCTCAGGAGACGTTTGCCACCGGCACAAGTCCCCGTTCCGTAACCAGCGTCGATGTCAACGGCGACGGACGACTGGATCTTGTCGTGGCCAACATCAGTTCGGCCACGGTGTCGGTGTTGCTGGATACGACAGCGCCCGGGGATACCAGCCCCAGTTTCGCCGCGCAGGAGTCGTTTGCCACCGGCTCAGGTCCGATTTCTGTATCCAGCGCCGACGTCAATGGCGATGGACGCCCAGACCTCGTCGTCGCCAACTACGGTTCGTACACCGTGTCAGTGCTCGTCAATACGACGGCGGCGGGAGCCACTACCCCCAGCTTCGCTGCGCAAGAGACGTTTGCCACCGGCGCAGGGCCGCGTTCCGTGACCAGCGTCGACGTGAACGGCGACGGCCGTTCGGACCTCGTGGTCGCCAACTTTGGTTCGGATACGGTGTCCGTGCTCCTCAATACGACGGCTGCGGGAGCCACCACCCCCAGCTTCGCTGCGCAAGAGACGTTTGCCACCGGCACCGGGCCGCGTTCCGTGACCGGCGTTGACGTGAACGGCGACGGACGCCCGGATCTCGTCGTCGCCAACTTCAGTTCGGACACGGTGTCGGTGCTGCTGGATACGACGGCGCCGGGGGCTGGCACCCCCAGTTTCGCCTCGCAACTGGCGTTTGCCACCGGCTCACAGCCGTTTTCCGTGACGGGCAGCGACGTGAACGGCGATGGCCGCCCGGACCTCGTCGTCGCCAACGCAAATTCAAGCACAGTTTCGGTGCTGCTGGATACGACAGCGCCGGGAGCCGCCACCCCCACCTTCGCCGCGCAGCAGATGTTTGCCGCCGGCACAGTGCCGTCGGCCGTTACCAGCGTCGATGTCAACCTCGACGGACGTCCGGACCTTGTCGTCGCCAACCAGTTTTCAGACACGATGTCGGTGCTGCTCAATACGACGGCGGCGGGGGCCACCACCCTCACCTTCGCCGCGCAGCAGACGTTGGCCACCGGCCCAAGGCCGTATTCCGTGACGAGCGCCGATGTGAACGGCGATGGCCGCCCGGACCTCGTCGTCGCCAACCTCGATTCGAACACACTTTCTGTGCTTCTGAATACGACGGCGTTGGGGACTGATGCCGCCAGCTTCGGCGCACAACAAGCGTTTGCCGCCGGCAACACACCGTCGGTTGTGGTCACAGGCGACATCAATGGAGACGGGCGTCCGGACCTCGTCATCACCAATCTGTTTGGCAACACGCTCTCTGTGCTGCTGAATACAACGGCTCCAGGGGCCACGACTCCCAGTTTTGCCGCACAGCAGGAGTTCGACGCCGGCCCAACGCCGTATACCGTGATCCGCGTTGACGTCAATGGCGATGGACGACCGGACATTGTTCTCACCAACCTGTCCTGGAACACTGTGTCGGTCCTGATCAATACGACGGCCCCGGGGGCGGACACTGTCAGCTTTGCCGATCGTAAAGAGTTTCCCACCGGCTATTACCCGAATTCCGTGACCAGCAGCGACGTCAATGGCGACGGACTCCCGGACCTCGTCGTCACGGATCAGTCTGCCGATACGCTCTCGGTGCTGCTCAATACGACGGTCCTGGGTTCCAACACACCCAGCTTCGCTGCGCATCAGACGTTTGCAACCGGGACTCAGCCTGTTGGTGTGACAAGTGCCGACATCAACAACGACGGCCGCCTGGACTTTGTTGTCGCCAATACCGCTTCAGACACGGTGTCGGTCCTGCTCAATACGACGGTGCTGGGATCTAATACCGTCAGCCTCACGACGCAACAGACGTTTGCCACAGAATCCAGACCGTTTTTGGTGGTCGGTGTCGATGTGAACGGCGACGGACGCACGGACCTCGCCGTCAGCAATTTCGGTTCGGACAGTGTGTCGGTGCTGCTCAATACAACAGTGCCGGGGTCTGACACGCCGAGTTTCGCCGAGCAACAGGCCTTCGCCACCGGCACAAATCCGTTTCCCTTAACCAGCAGCGATGTGAACGGCGACGGACGCCCAGACCTCATCGTCGCCAACTACCATGCTGACACTGTGTCGGTGTTGCTGAATACGACACCCGCGGGGGCCGATACTCCCAGCTTCGCCGCGCAACAGGTGTTCGCCACCGGCAAGCAGCCGGCCGGTGTCTCCTGCGTCGATGTGAATGGCGACGGACGCCCGGATCTCATTGTCACCAACTTCTATTCGAACACGGTCTCGGTGTTGCTGGATACCAGCGTGCCGATCGCCACAGGCACGATCCAGGATGATGACGCGCCCGTCAGCGTGACCGCGGCCGATGGTACGACTCCGCAGTCCACTCTCATCAATACGGACTTTGCCACGAATCTGGCCGTCGCCGTCGAAAATGCCGCGGGCCATCTCGTCTCGAACGTCAGTGTCACGTTCGCCGCCCCGAACAGCGGGGCCACTGGTGTTTTCGGCGCCAGCGCGACGGTCCTCACGGATTCCAGCGGAATTGCCACGGCTCCGACGTTCACCGCCAATGGCACGATCGGCGGCTACGCCGTCACCGCCACGGCGACAGGGGGCGTCGATCCCTTTGCCAGCTTCAACCTCACCAACCAGACCACTCCCACCGTGACAGTCACCGACGGCGGCATTTACACCGGCAGCACGCAAAATGCGATCGGTACCGCCCTCGGCGTGGACGGAGAGACACCCGTCTCGGGGACCTTCGCATACACCTATTTCGCCAGTGACGGCAGCACCGTGCTGGGGAGTGCGCCGAAAGACGCGGGGAGTTACTACGTTACGGCGGTCTTCACGAGCAGCGACAGCAGCTATGTCAACGCCAGCAGCCCCAAGACCAGCTTCTCCATCACCACAGCGTCCCTGACGATTACGGCGAAAAACCAAACGCAGACCTACGGCTTCGGCGGGACCAGTGCCAGCTTGGGAACGACCGCGTTCACAACCAGTGGCTTGGTAAACGATGAAACCGTGGGCGGGGTGACGCTGACGACGAACGACACGCTGAGCGGTTCGTCGAATTACATTGTCGGCACGTTCACGCTGACGCCGTCGGACGCAACAGGCGGAACGTTCAACCCCATTGACTATACGATTGTGTACAACAATGCCCCGACCGGGCTGACGGTCAATCAGTTGACCTTGACCGTCTCCGCCACGGGGGACAACAAGGTGTATGACGGCACGACAGTCGCCACGGTCACGTTGTCCGACAATCACCTGTCGGGTGACACCGTGCAGGATGTCTATACATCGGCCAGCTTCGCCGATCCGAACGTCGGCACCGGCAAGTCGGTGAGTGTGACGGGGGTTTCAATCAGCGGCGCGGATGCCGCGAATTATGAGGCCAATACAACCGCCGACACGAAGGCCAACATCACGCCGGCGACGGCGACAATCAGCGTGACCGGTTACAGCGTGACGTACAACGGGAACCCGCATACGGCGACCGGGACGGCCACGGGAGTGGGCGGGGTGGATCTGAGCGTTGATCTGGACTTGACGGGTACAACGCACACGGACGCCGGCACGTACAATGGCGACGCGTGGAGCTTCCATGACGCCGACGGGAACTACGCCGATGCCAACGGCACGGTGGACGACCTGATCAACAAGGCGGATGCGACGGTCGTCGTTACGCCCTATACGGTGACGTACGACGGCAATGCACACACGGCGACGGTAAC
>JAFEBR010000125.1 GCA_018242565.1 Planctomycetota bacterium
GCTCCGGAAAGGACCTGCGCGGACGCACGGCCGGAACATTGGACTTTCCAATTGAATATCTGGTTTGAGGCCGGGAAGCAAACTGTCGGGGAAAATCACCTGCAGGGCGCGGACAGTGGCTGGTGGTAAGGCAGAGCCCTGCCTGGCGGGAAAGTCGTGTGTCCATCTCGCGGAGCGAAATGCCTACAAACGGCTCAATCAGGTGGTGGGGGTGGTTTCGCGGATGGCACTGCGGGCGGCGCGTACGAAGTTGGCAGCCGGTATTTTTTGCCACGAACCATCGGTCGCGACCAACGCCAGGTCCTGCGATTTCAGTCGCCAGGCTTTGGCCAGCAGTTCGGGTTCGATCGCCGGGGACCAGCCCCAACCGCACGGCAGGGCAATACCGGCCTGCTCATAGAATCGCTCGCCGGGGAGCGGGGGCAACGGCTCTCCATGGACTACGACCGTTCCCGCATCCGACAAGACGAATCGCAGTCGATCAAGCCGGACTTTCGCTGCCGACAGTCCGTAGGCGGCCCACACAGACCAGGGCAGCAGCAACACGTTCGCGTCGTGTTCACCGGGTTGACGGACCAATGTCAGTGCGGCGCGCTCACTCGAAATCCCTGCAAACGCAGCCGGCGGCAATTCGACCTGCGCCCAGTCCCCGATGGCGATCCACGTCCCGGAGGGGAGTTGCCCTTGAGGCAATCGCGAATTCAGCGGGCGGAGTTCACCCCGCCCCCCGACCTCGAATCGACGGCCACCCGGCAAACACCAGAGCCGTCGACTCAAGGCCTCATCGAGCGAGTCGCCACGCAGCCACAAGGCATCCGGCAATTCCAGTACTTCGATGCCCCGTTCGAGGCGCAGGCCAGCGACAGCCCGGGCCGCGTCGCGCGGCACGCAGACAGCCCAGGTGGGTGTCATTTCGGTCCCCCGACCTTAGGCCACAGACCGGCGACCTGGGCTTCCAGAAAACTCCGCTGCTGCAGGTCACTGACCCACGCACAGCGCGCGGCCAGAACTCCCAATTGATCTCGTAAAAAACTCTGTTCATGTGCGGGAAGATTTTCCGCTTCGAGGCGAGTCGACAGGCGTTCCAGGTCACGCGCCAGACTTTCAGGATTGGGGCCCGTTTCGCCTCGGGCGCGGGGGTGGCTGTCGGCTGGCAACGGGTGTCCCCCGCGCTGGACGGCATCCTGCACGATTGAATTCAACACCTCGATCTGCTCTTCCGTATCCCAGATGTATCCCAGCACCCACAAATCCGAAACCTGGGCCTGCAAACGTCCGCATAACAGGGCGCTGGCCGCCACGGCGCGCTGCAACTTCACCGCCCGGCGGTCAGACACCGCCAGACCCGCATGACGCAGTCGCTGCACCAGTTCTCCCAGGGGGCCTCGCACCACCGAGAGATCGACTTCGCGCAACAAGCGCTGCAATTCGGCGATCTCGGCGATCGTCAACGCGGGAGAATTCGTTGTCGCCCGCGATTCAAAATTCCATCCGGCGGCGAGCACATTCTGCAGTTGTTCCGTCGCCACGTTATCGCAGCGCACCCGCAGCAGAAATCGGTCGAACAGCGCCCCCAGCGCCTCGTCTTCGGGCAGACGGTTACTGGCCCCCACCACCATCAACGTCGGCAGTCGACGTGTCTCGCGTCCCCGGCGGAACACGCGTTCGTTCAACACCAGCAACAGGCTGTTCAAAATAGCACTGTTGGCATTCAGCAGTTCATCGAGAAAGACGAGATCCGCCTCGGGCAGCATGCCTTCCGTATTGGTCAGCAGTTCTCCCTCGCGCAGACGCCGGATATCAAACGGCCCGAACAATTCGCTGGGCTCGGTGAATCGCGTCAGCAGGTAGTCGAACACCCGACCTTCCAGTCGCCGACCGAGTTCCTGGACCAAGGCACTTTTCGCCGTCCCGGGCGGCCCCAGCAGGAACACGTTTTCACACGCAATCAGTCCGACCCCCAGCAGGTCGATGATCTCGTCTTTGTCGACAAAGCAATCTTTCAGGGGCCGGAGCACCAAGTCGGTGAGCTTTTGCGACAATTCACAACGGGGGTCTCGGGGAGCAGTCATGAGCACCAGGATCGCATTCGGAAAACGGAAATCAGTTCAGTAGTGGCAGACGATGGCTCGGCTGAACGCAGTCCCCAGGTCAAGCGGATGGTTCGAGTGAGAACGCGTCGGATTCGGTTCCAGTTTCGGCCGGCGGAGATTGCGGATCCCGCAGCGCGGCCGACATCTCCGTAGACAGGTCATTGAACGCCCCCAGCGCGACCTGCACCAATTCTGCCGCCCGCCGATCAGTCAGCCGATGACGGTCGGCACGTTCAATCAGGCGGTCGGTGTAAACGATTCGCAGACAGGGGTCAGCGAGCACCGGATCGAGATCTTGAATGACAAGATCGGGAATGCCCACGGACGACAGGGGCCAGAGGGCACCACACGCCGACAGGGCGGCCAGCAGCGGATCGCCTGCGGACACACGCTGTGCCTGTTGCCAGACATCGGGCAGAAACCGCAGAACAAGGTCGGCACTGTAATGCTGGCTGGCCGTCCGCGGGGCGGGACAACCCAGCGTGAGATCGGGCAACGTCGGCTCAATTTCCAGATCGCGATCCACCAGACACTGACAAACCCGCAGCAGTAACTCAGCCGCCGAACAGGCAACCTGCAGATCAAACGCAGGCGGATTTTCGGGCAGGGTCTGGCGATAATAGCCTTCCCACTCGGTGAGCAGGTCTTGCGTGGCGGCCCTCTCGGCGGGGGTGAGCGGCGCATGGGTGGGAACGAGCACGTTGCCGTCCTCGAAGAACCGAACGAGAAATTCAGGCAACCCCATCATCGAATGCCGGCCCTCTGCGCCCCCAGTGATCCGAAACGCCAGACGGTGTCAGAACCGGCCCCAAGGCAGCGGACCGTAATTGACCCGGCTATGGTATAGCACACAGCCCGCGCCCACTGCCAACCTGCCGCCGCGGCGGACGTCAATTCATGGTTACAGAGTCATCCCCCAGCCGATCAGACCAACCACCGCCCCTGCTGGCAGACTTTCCTACGAAATCGAAGTGGTGCCGCGGAATGTCCGTGTTTCCCGGATCTGAAACCTGGCAAACTGAACCGTGGCAAGCACACCCTGTACATTCTCGACGAACCGACGACCGGACTGCACGTGGCCGACATCGACCGGTTATTCGTAAGCCTCAATCGCCTGGTCGACAACGTTCATTCCGTGGTCGTGAGCGCACATCCTCTCGATGTGATTAAAACGGCAGATCGCGTGATCGATCTGGGCCCCGAGGGGGTCCCTGAAGGGGGCGAACTGATCGCATGCCGCCCCCCAGAGCGGGCAGCCTGTAAAGCGTCATCCACCGGGAAACTCCTGAAGGAGTTACAGAGTTGACGAGCGCCGCCTCGCCAAAAAATGTTCGCACTCGTTTGTAAACTGCAGTAGACTGCATTCCAGAGCGGCCTGAACACCATTGGCGTGTCTGTCGAGGAAACCATGATTCGATTCGCATGGCTGTGCTTATTGCCGCTGGGCATTGTTCTCACAGACGCTGAGTCCGGACGCGCCCAGGAGACACCCGTCGCCAGCACGCCGTTTCCGACAGCCACAACTGCACAAGTCCATCGGGCCGTGGACCGGGCAACGGCCTATCTGCGAACCGAAAGTGCCGAATGGTTGCGCACCCGAAAATGTGCCGCATGCCACCACGTTCCGATGCCCCTCTGGGCACTGGCCGAAGCCGATCGTCAGGGCTATTCCATCGACCGCAAATACGTCACGGAGACCATCGAATCGTTGCTGGGAAGTCACGAGAAGCTGCTGGCTACAAAGATCTTTCCCAATCCCCACGATCCACCGGATCCCCGTCCCCAGGGGCGGGGTCTGAATATGGGCCTCCCCTTCCTCGCAATTGCCGCCCGATCGATGTCGGCGTTGGAACCGGAACAAAAACAGAGCCTGAACCGGATTGCCGCGGAAATCGTCTC
Organism: Planctomycetota bacterium; assembly: GCA_018242565.1. Taxonomy (GTDB): domain Bacteria; phylum Planctomycetota; class Planctomycetia; order Planctomycetales; family Planctomycetaceae; genus JACQFH01. The sequence continues at coordinate 3,993 of JAFEBR010000125.1, forward strand.
GAAACAGCAAGCAGACGGTTCGTGGGAGTTTTTCGCGACGCTCAGACGTCCCCCGCTCAATGAGAGTCAAACGACCGACGTCGCCTGGATCATTCTGGCGTTGCAGGGAGAACTGGGACCAGACGCGACCGAACCCGAGCGATCTGCTCTGGCGAAGGCCACCGCCTGGCTGAACGCGGCACCGAGTGCCGATCTGCATCAAGACAAAACGCTGGCGTTGTGGCGGGGTGTTCGTTTCAATCAGCCACGGGAGGAACGGCAGACAACAATTGACGCCTTGCTCAAACTTCAGCGTTCCGACGGCGGTTGGAGCCAGACCGTTCCCGAACCCAGAAGCGACGCGTTCGCCACCGGCCAGACGCTGTATGTGTTGTCCGTTGCGGGCTTGACCTCCGAACACCCGGCCCTCCATCGCGGGATCGACTTTTTGGTCGCCACCCAATCGGGGGACGGAAGCTGGCCCATGACATCGCGCTCGACCCCCGATGGCTCGCCGGGAAGCGCCAAACTGTTGAGTCCAATCATCTGCACCGCCAGTTCCTGGGCTACTCTGGGGCTGACGAGACTGGTTCCGCGAAATCAGTAATCTTTCGCACAAGCAAAGGAACGATTATGGGAATCCTCTCCTGGATTATCTTCGGTCTGATTGCGGGAGCTTTAGCCCGTTGGGTGATGCCCGGCAGTGGACCTCATGGAATTATCATCACCATCATCATCGGCGTCGTGGGGGCGTTTATTGGCGGATATATCGGTACGCACCTGGGAATGGGATCGGCTAACACTTTTGACTTCCGCAGCCTGTTTCTGGCTGTGGTGGGCGGGGTCGTCTTGCTGGCCATTCACCGCCTGGTGACCAATCGATCGTCATAAACGCAATCTCCACGGCTTTCAACGAATCGATTTGACCGCTGCCGAGCGCGTGCCTGGCCGTTGGCATTCCCGCCCTGGCATAGCCGATGGACGTTTCGCGGAACAGCGATCGTGCCGGAATTGAACTCAGCGAGCCATTCGGCTGAAATCAGGTACACAGCACGCGTGCCGGGTCGATGATTTGCCGCAGAGAGCCCGGCGGAGGCCAGACCGTTGTCGAGCGATCGGCGTGAGCGCAGGTGCGGCGCGGGTGACATCTATCAATCCGGCAAGACAGCCGTAAGCCCGAGGTCCACAACGGATCAACAAGGGCCGGTGCGGCATATGCGGCGGCAGGCCAGAGTTGTGGGAACCCTGCCGGGAAATCTCGCGGCAACGTTTCGAAAACTCGGCATTTTTCATACAAATCAGGTATGCCAGCCGCCAGCCCTGACGAGTTGCGACCTCGGAACCGACCGCCTTCCCCCGCAACCGGTCTGTCCGCGCCGGCCGCCCCGTCGGCGCCCACGGGTATCCCAAGCGACTCGTCGCGTCCGCCCCGAACCTGGGCCATTTGCCTGTTCCTGCTCACGGCGCTCAGCACGTTTTACGTTCAGTTTCGTTCGCAGCGCGACCCGCGGCGAGGCCAACCCGATGTGGCCGAAGTGATCTGGGGCCTGACCGACTGGGAACTCTCGAACAGCATTCGCCACGGGCTGACGTATGCGGGATGTCTGATGGCGATTCTCGGGGCGCACGAATTCGGGCATTATCTGCAGGCCCGTCGCCACGGGATCCCGGCGGGACTGCCGATTTTCATCCCGTTGCCGATGAACCAGCTCGGCACCATGGGGGCCCTCGTGCAGCAGAAATCAGGACATGCCAGCCGGCGAATCCTGTTCGATATCGCCATCAGCGGTCCGCTCGCGGGCTTGGCATTCGCCATCCCCATCTGCTGCCTGGGCATGATCTTCGCTGAGCGGGGATCGACGGAATCCCTCCCCGCGGGGGCCGAACTCATGGTGTATCACGGGCCGCCTCTCCTTAAGGCACTGAAGCAAGTGGTGCATGGCGATCTCCCGAAAGGAACCGACATCCTGATGAACCCGGCCTTGCTGGCGGGTTGGTTTGGCATCCTGATCACGGCGGTCAATCTGATTCCCATCGGGCAACTCGACGGTGGCCACATTCTGTACTGTCTGATCGGCCGGCGAGCCAACACCCTCGCCCGGTTGCTGTTCCTCTCGGCTGCGGTCGCCGTGGGAATTCTGGTAATCCAGGGGGAGCGGAGCTACCTGATCTGGTGGCTGATGCTGATCCTGCTGTGGCTGATGGGAATCGAACACGCGCCAACGGCCGACGATCGAGCGCCGCTGGGCTGGGGGCGAACCGTGCTGGGCTGGCTCACGCTCCTGTTCATGCTGGCCGGCATGACACTGCACCCGTTTGAACTGATCCCCGGAGTGGCCCCCGGGCCCGGGCCGTCCGGACAAGAGGCGACCGAGGGGCGGGCCAGCACTTCAGGTGGCGCGCAGGGCGTACCGATTGGCGATCCCAATGCCCGACAACATCGACCCGATGATGCCTAAGAAGCCCTGGTCGGTGCCACAGATATAGACGTTTTCGAGCGGTGTGGTCCCTTCCCAGCATTTGCGGGGGGCGCCATACACACAGCCGTTAATGTGCCCGGTGAATTTGCGAATCGTGCGGGGCGTGAACATGTCGGTATCGACGGTGCGAGCCCGAAAATCAGGGACATGTCCTGACGCCGCCTGGGTGATCTGATCACTCCAGTGTTGCTTCGCCGCGGTGTAAGCCGCTTCGTCCGACTGCATCCAGTAGTCTTTATTGGCGAGCGCCGTGATGCGAATAGCACCTTCCTCGAGCGGTTCGTCGTACTGAAAATTATTGGGTGAGCAGATGATGCCGCTGTCGAGATCGCACGGGGCCGCCGGATTCGCATACCGAAAATCGGGTCGGTTGGAGTAGAACACGATGGTTTCGGGATGCCCCAGATCGGCGGGCTGGCAATCCAGGGTGTGAATTGTCTCGACGAATGTAATTTCGCCGGGTGCTGGCCGTGGTGGCGCCTCTCCCACCTCAGGCTGAGTGCCGCATAATGCCAGCGTCTCGACGAGACCGGCGGACGAGAGAATGCGATCAGCTTCGAGGATCTCACCGTTATCGAGTTCGACTCCCACGGCTCTCGCCCCGTCCCGTAGAATCGACTTCACTCCGGCCCGCAAACGCAATTCGCCCCCCAGTTCACGATAGCGTTTCACCAGTTGCCGCATAATCAGGCGGACCCCTTCGCGGGGGCGGGCGAAGCCCTCGCGATAGATGCTGTGCCACATAATGGCAAACTGGGTGAACTCCATATCGTCGGGAGTGGGACTGCCGTAGAACATCAACGGACACAGCAGCATGTCGATCAGCAGCGGATCGCTCAGATACCGCTGCAGCACGGGCCGGGCGGTCAGATCAGGATCGGTTACGACCCCCAGTTCCTGCGCCGCGAGGAACTCGGCCAACTGGCGGAAACCATCGACCTGCGCGGGAAACTCGGCGGCGACCTGGCTGGTGAGCAGTTCAAAGTCGTTGTTGAAGCGCAACGATTTGCCGGGAAAATCGACGCGGGAGCCGACCTGGGGGACGAGTTGAAAATCGTCCCAGGCAAACCGCAACTGGCGCAACAGCCGGCTTAAGGGGCCGGTTTTCGTGCCTTTGGGGGTGAAATTCGTGACGGCGTGCAGACCGACATCGTAATTGCGGTGCCGCAACCGATAAAACGAGTTGAGGCCCCCAATGGTGGTATGCCGCTCCAGAACGCAAACGGCCTGCTCGAAGTGGGCCAGCCGGATGCCGGCAGCCAAACCCGACAGGCCGGCGCCAATGATCAGCGTATCGTAACGCACGAGTGTTGAATCAGGCCGTGGCGCTCACGCTTTTCATCAAAGGCACGAGGTAACTGACAGCGCCGCCCATGGTGTTCATGTGGGCGTAATCTTCTTCCGGGATCTGGATGCGGTATTGTTTCCGCAGTTCCATCACGATGTCCAGAAAATCCATGCTGTCGAGCTCGATCTGCTCGCGAAACGGGACGCTGTCTTGCAACCCGGAAAGGTCTTCATCGGGCACAATCCGACTGAGGATATCGAGCAGGACCTGCCGGACTTCTTCCGCATTCATTCAACCACTCCAACGGCTCAACTATTCAGTAAAACGTTTGACGATCAAGACCGAATTGATTCCCAGCATTCCGAAAGAATTGTTCAGAATGTAGTTCACTTCGCCCATCTGCCGTGGCCGATTCGCCACGATCTGCGGGGCACCGCAATGGCAAGCGGGGTCGAGTTGATCGATGTTAATTGTAGCGTGGGCTATACCGTCCTGAAAGGCCGGTATATTGCCCAGCAGTTCAATCGCCCCGGCCGCCCCCATCGCGTGGCCGATGAAACTCTTGGTGTTATTGACGGCCAATCGCTCGCAATTGCCAAAGACTTCGCGAATCGCC
>JAFEBR010000126.1 GCA_018242565.1 Planctomycetota bacterium
AGGTCAAGTCTTGCACCCGACTTCCACGGACTGGCTCCAGTCGCTCGTATTCGAGATTCGTGGCCGCGTGTGATTGTTGCGCTCGTCAAATGGTTCGTCTGCGGGCTCGCGGCGCGAATTGTTTGTTGGTCGTGCTCATCCATTCGATGCGACTGACGATTGTCGCGCGTCTGATCACGAGACTCAATCGTGCGATCTTCACCTTGGTCGTGTAAAGCCCACGTGTGATTCGGACCATGACAAGGCCTGCGAACCGGCTGGGAAGTTTGATGCACCAGCAACCTCGTTTGAAAATGAAAGGAAGTCGCCTGTCGACGGTCTGGAACTACGCACGCTTCGGAAAGGGGGTGCCAGACTGTCAGAAATGCATCGGAAAACGAGTTCGTTCGGTTGGTTCACAGGCCCCCCGGCAACCGCGTGCATGCAGTGAATCAGAGGCAGAGTGTTGTGCCGCATTCAGGGGGCCCGTCCCGAACACGAGAGATAGGCGTGCTGTTTGGGGTGCAGTCGGCTACGTGCCGTAAGTGCTGTGCTCGCCAGCATCGTGCTCGAGTGGGTTGGTGAGCATCGGCAAAGTCCCGTGTCTCGGGGGCCGATTCCGGCGAAGCCTCGGTGTGGTTTCGGCTCAGTACTGTATGAATCGACGCGATCCAGGCGTGCGGCGAAGCCTGTAAATGGGAGCAGGTTGAGGCTGCCGTGCACCGCGAAACAGACGGAGTTCCAAAATGACTGTGAATGCAGCGCCGGGAGGCAGTGTTTCCGCGTCTTGGGTGCCACGGTGGTACGAAACGGCCGGGCACGTCGGCCCGCAAGAGCACGGACAGATTGAAAACGCTGGTCATTTGTTGAAAGGAAGGAAGGTCCAATATGCCCTGGTCCAAAGAACGACTGGAGTCTGTCATCCGCGATCAGTTTGGAGTCGCCAAGCTTGTCGTCGTCGCGAACCGTGAGCCTTACATTCACGTGACGACGGACGGCGAGATTCGCTGTTTGCGTCCGGCGAGCGGTTTGACAACGGCGCTCAATCCCGTGATGCAGGCCTGTGGTGGAGTCTGGGTGGCGCACGGAAGTGGCGATGCGGATCGTCTGGTTGTCGATGATCGGAACCGAGTGGCTGTGCCGCCGGAAATGCCGTCGTATACGTTGCGTCGCGTGTGGCTCACTAAGGAAGAGGAGCAAGGATACTACTATGGAGCGGCCAACGAAGCTCTGTGGCCGCTGTGTCATATCGCCTACACGCGCCCGCACTTCCGGGCCAGCGATTGGGACAAATATCGCGATGTGAATTTCCGATTTGCGGAAGCGGTTCTTGACGAGGTTGGTCAGGATCCGGCGATTGTATTTGTGCAGGACTATCACTTCGCGCTTCTTCCGCGAATGCTCAAGAACGCACGGCCCGACCTTGTGGTGGCCCAATTCTGGCACATTCCCTGGCCGAATCGCGAGGCGTTTCGGGTTTGTCCGTGGCAGGCCGAGATCCTCGACGGCCTGCTGGGTAATGATCTGCTGTCGTTTCACATTCAATATCACTGCAATAATTTCCTGGAAACTGTCGACCGTGCGATCGAAGCCCGGGTGGACACGGAACGGTTTTCGGTGACCTACGGAGGACGCACGACATCCGTGCAACCGCATCCGATCAGCATCGATCCTGAGCAGGTGCAGGGCTGTCTGCCCCACGATCTGGCAGCAGCGGAGCGCCGCATGCGTCGGCATCTGAGGCTCCGCGATGAAGCGTTGCTCGTGGGGGTTGATCGAATTGACTACACAAAAGGCATTCCAGAACGGCTGCATGCGGTCGATCGGTTATTGACGCTGCATCCAGAATGGCGCGGAAAGATCGCTTTCGTTCAAGTCGGTGCTCCCAGCCGGGTACATATCCCCGCGTACCGGCAACTAAACGACGAATTGCAAGCTCTGGTCGACGACATCAACTGGCGTCATGGAGACGGGCTGTGGAGCCCGATTCACTTCTTGAACGAGCATCATTCGCCCGAAGATATCTTCCTGCTGGACCGCATGGCCGCGGTAGGCGTTGTCAGTTCACTCCACGATGGGATGAATCTGGTGGCCAAGGAGTTCGTGGCCAGTCGCAGCGACGAGCGCGGGGTCCTGGTTCTTTCGCGGTTTACCGGAGCGGCTCGCGAGCTCGATGGAGCGCTGCTGTTCAATCCGTTTGCGATCGATGAATTTGCCGAGACTTTGCACACGGCCTTGTCGATGCCTCTTCCCGAACAGGAACGACGGATGCAATTGATGCGGCAGCGCGTTCAGGAACACAACGTGTATCGCTGGGCCGGGGCATTGCTGACGGAAATAGCCCGGTTGGCGGAGCTCAAACGTACGGCTGGAGAAGCGGCATGATCCCCGACATGCCAGCTGCGGTCGGTTTGCTGCGGACGTGTTGGGCCACAGGATCTGCCCTGGTCCTCGTGTTTGATTACGACGGGACTCTGGTTCCGTTAGCGCCCCATCCGCGATTGGCTCGTCCAGCACCGCAAATGCTTGAGACTCTCGATCGGCTTACAAGACTGTGCCATGTGCATTTAGGGGTCATCAGCGGTCGGCAAGTCGCCGAATTACAAGAGCTGTTGCCTGTTCCGAGGCTCTTTCTTGCCGGTACGTCCGGTTTGGAGGTCGACTTTTGTGGAGTCTCGGTGCTGCACCCGCGGGCGGGCGACGCGTTGCCTGTTTTGCGACAGGTCGCCGACAGACTGGATTCGCTGACTCGCCGTTTTCCGGGGGCGTGGCTGGAAAGGAAACGTGTCGGGTTAACGCTTCATTTCAGGGACATCGCCACAGACAATGCGGCAACTCTCGTGGCACTGGCCGCTGAAATCCTGAGGCCGCACTCGTCCCATTTAAAAGTTCACGACGGCCCGCTGGCGCTGGAAATCACGCCAGACCTCGGTTGGACGAAGGGGACTGCGATCCGCATGATGCTTGAGAGCCTTGCCATTGCTGCTCCGATGGTGGTTTATGCGGGGGACAGTTCCAATGATGTGGACGCGTTTGAATTCGTTGAGCAACTGGGCGGGTTGACCATCGGCATTGGGGACTCGGCACCAGCCTTGGCAAAATATCGTATGGAATCACCTCACGAATTGTTCCAATGGTTGACGTCGTTGATTCAGCAACTGCCGACGGGATGCTTTTCGCATGAGTAAGACCGTCGTTCCTGTGAGCGATTCGCTGACATGGGTTGATCTTCCGGGGCATTCTGGGTTGCCGCCTCAAGGGCAGAAGGGGTGAGTTCGATGGTGCTGGACGACCCGCACTGGTATCGCGACGCAATCATCTACGAAGTCCATGTTCGGGGCTTCTTCGACAGTGTCGGGGACGGGCACGGCGATTTTCGAGGGCTGACGGAAAAGCTCGATTATCTGCATGATCTGGGGATTACTACGATCTGGTTGCTTCCGTTTTATCCTTCTCCACTCAAGGATGACGGCTACGATATCGCCGATTACACCGACATAAATCCGCAATTTGGCAAACTTTGTGACTTCCGCGCGTTTCTCAACGCCGCGCACGATCGAGGTCTCAAAGTGATTACCGAATTGGTGCTCAATCACACGTCCGACCAGCATCCGTGGTTTCAACGCGCCCGTCGCGCACTTCCGGGATCTTCAGAGCGTGATTTTTATGTCTGGAACGAGTCGCCCGAAAAATATCGGGACGCGCGGGTCATTTTCCAGGACTTCGAGCCTTCCAATTGGAGTTGGGATCCCATCGCGAAATCCTATTACTGGCACCGTTTTTATTCTCATCAACCTGACCTCAATTTCGACAATCCGGCAGTCTGGGATGCGATTTATCCTGTTGTTGACTTCTGGTTCGATTTAGGCGTTGATGGCATGCGCCTGGATGCCGTGCCGTATCTCTACGAACGGGAGGGGACAAGTTGTGAGAACCTGCCCGAAACGCACCAGTTTCTGAAAGCGCTGCGCCGGCACGTGGATTCACGGTTCGCCGGTCGAATGTTCCTGGCCGAAGCCAACCAATGGCCCGAGGACGCGGTCACGTACTTCGGCGACGGGGATGAATGCCAAATGGCGTTCCACTTTCCGCTCATGCCACGGCTGTTTATGGCCTTGCATCAGGAAGATCGGTTTCCGATCCAGGACATCCTGGCGCAGACTCCAGCGATTCCCGGCAACTGTCAGTGGTGCCTGTTTCTACGAAACCACGACGAGTTGACGCTCGAGATGGTAACCGACGAAGAACGCGACTACATGTATCGGGCCTATACGCGTGACCGTCACGCCCGCATCAATCTCGGAATCCGCCACCGTCTCGCGCCCCTGCTGCGTAATGATCGGCGCCGGATCGAGTTGATGTATGCGCTGCTCTGCTCGTTGCCTGGAACGCCCGTCATCTATTACGGCGATGAAATCGGCATGGGGGATAACATTTATCTGGGTGACCGCAATGGCGTGCGTACGCCCATGCAGTGGTCTGCCGACCGGAATGCCGGTTTCAGTCGAGCAAATCCCCAAAAACTGTATCTGCCAGTCATTATTGACCCGGAGTATCACTACGAAACCGTAAATGTTGAAGCACAACAAGGGAACCCCTCGTCACTGCTGTGGTGGATCAAACGCCTGATTAACCACAGAAAATCGTTGCGGTGCCTCAGCCGCGGCACTTTTCGGCTGTTGCATCCCGAAAACACGAAGGTCCTGGTGTATGTTCGCGAATTGGAACATGAACGAGTCCTTGTCGTCGCAAACCTCTCTCGCTTTGTGCAGGTGGTGCAACTCAATCTCAGAGAATTTGCTGGATATTTTCCTGAGGAAGTCCTGGGCCGAACACGGTTCCCGACGATTTCCGAGCAACCTTATTTGTTGTCAATCGGTCCTCACGGGTTTATGTGGTTCACCCTGACCAGGTCCGAGTCATCAGCGACCGTCTCGGACGTATCGCAGCAGCCTGCGCAGCCCGAATTGGCGCTGCTGCCAGGTCAAGAGCCTGTCGAAAAATGGTTTCAGTCAGCAGTTCGCGAGCAGATCGAGGCACTCCTTCCTGCATTTGTGCGGCGGCAACGATCGGTGTTTACAGCGGCGGAAATCTCGTACTGCGAGATCTCCGCCGTGACACCGGTGCGAATCGGCGAGCGGACTGTGTGGATTCTGCTGGTCGAAGTGGACCCGCTCAGCGAGTTTTCCGAGACAATCTCAATGGCCATGACGTTCGTACCAGAGGCGGCACTGGGACAGCTGCTGATGCCCGTTGAGTTCGCCGGGTTGGCGCGAGTTGCCGGCCCGGAATCGGGTTTGCTCTGTGATGCGCTCGCACTTCCGGACGTCTGTCGTACGCTGCTGCGAGGCATTTTGAAGGGGCGATCACGGGAACTGGGAGACGGTGAGATTACGTCGGGAATGCTGCTCAACCGGCCCCGCGAAGATGACAACGCCGCGGAAAGTCTCGCGCTGGCGATCCACCGCAGCTGGCGCGGAAACGTGTCCATTTTCTTCGGACAATCTTACGTCCTGAAGATCTATCATCGCGTCGAAGAAGGCCTGAACCCAGACCTTGAAGTTGGAAAATTCCTGGGTTCGCACGGATTCGAGTGCGGATTCGCAGGCGTGATCGGTTCGGTCGAATATCGGCTTCGCGGAGCTGATCCTGCGACACTGGCGGTCTTACATCGCTTTGTTCCCAATCATGGCACGGGTTGGCAATTCGCACTGGACCAATTGAGTCACTATTTTGAACGTGTCGCCGCGTTTCCGCGCGACATGACAGCGCCCGTCGGTTCGTTCAGGGGGGAGCGCGGGCAGCCACAGGGCATGATTTCGGATTCCCCGGTTGACGAATTGACCGGAAGATTTCGGGACGCAGCGTCACAGTTGGGCCGCCGGACGGCGGAACTGCACGCCCTGCTCGCTCAGGGGCAATCCCCCGAGTTTGCATCCGAGGCCTTTGGTAGACACTACCAGAGGTCGGTTTATCAGTCGTGCCGCAATCTCACTGGACGTTTGATGTCTCGTTTGACCGCGGCCATGGGCACGATCCCGAATACCGCTCGCCCGCTCGTCCATTTGCTCCTTGCCCAGGAAGACCTGATTCTCCAGCGCTTTCGTGCCATTCTGGATGCGTCATTTGCGAGCCGGCGTATTCGTTGCCATGGCGACTATCATCTCGGGCAATTGCTTTTTACCGGGAAGGACTTCGTGATTACGGATTTCACAGGCGATCCAACAAAGACAGTCAGCGAACGGAGAATCAAACGCTCTCCGTTGCGCGATATCGCCTCGATGATTCGATCACTGGAATATGCGGTTCTCAGCGTTCTTTTGGGGTTGTCTGATCTTCGCGGGCAACCCCAGGGCGTAGTCCGTCCGGAAGACCGGCCGTTTTTGCAGCCATGGGCTGATTATTGGTATGAATCTGTCAGCCGGACTCTGATGGACGCTTACATTCAGTCGATCTCTCCGCACGACTTACTGCCCAGGTCGATCGATGCGATTCACAGCCTGCTTCAGGTTTTACTGTTGGAAAAGTCTCTGATTGAAATTGAAACTGAATTCGATAATCGCCTGCATTGGATCGAGATTCCGTTGCGCGGCGCGGTCCGTTTGCTCGGATACGACCCTTGGACCTTGACTCAGGTCGGAGACGCCGCGACCAGAACGTCAGGCGACATGGAAAAGAATAATTGACTGGCTGGCAAGCTTTCGTGGCGGTCGTGGTGGGACGTGAGCACAGGACAACCGACTCAGACTCCGAAATGTCCGGGCGGTTCTGCAGCTCATCAAAACACCGATTGCCACATCCCGGTGAAAAGATAGACTCGGGTTGGTAATGCTTCGCAATATCACGGTTCAGCCTGCATCGCGGCGCACGCTCTACCTGACGCTCTGCGTAACCAATACTGGATGTTTGTAAATCGCACTGTATGCCGCAATGCTTGATTCCGCAAATCCTCGAAAGGCGTTGTGCCTGTGGCGTACTCAGAACGCTGTGCGCGGGATCGGCGGGTTCGATTTGTTTACGAAAATCTGGATAAATCAAGAATGTCCCGGTGGCTCGCGATCCTCTCCCGACAGCCACGACTTCTCCCCGATTCCGGACCCGCACCAAGTGTAGTCGTCGAAATCCACGCCAATTATGGAATCGAAACATGTTTTGGATCGAAAAACGTTGAGTGAGCGCGGAAGTGAAATCGTTGGCAGGTACGCATCGAGTGCCTGAGTTTGTCACTACGGTCCTTTCGGAAAGGCCGAGCATGTCGTCCATGAATGAAGTTCCAGAATTCGTCACAGAGAACATGGAGCGAACACAGGGCCCGCCGGTTGCAGCAGGGGGCCTGCAGAATGGGCTTGGCGTCACTGGTCGTCAGAGAGTGGCGGGCGAAGCGGTCGAGAACATGGCGTCCAGGTCTCGACGGGTGTCAATCGATTGCGTGACGTTCTTCCAAATCCTGGCTGTTCGCAATTGGTTCTGCTGATTACGACGCCCAAGCCCATTTTACGAAACGACACCCGCATTCGCAGAGAAACGGATTGCACACCGCCGGGGCTGAAAGGTAGGCAACTGGTTCTGGGCCATGGGGGGCGCTCAATCCGTAATGGGGCGGGTGAGTGCTGCAATAGGGTGAGTTCTATCGATGCTTAACGACGCGATTCCAGACATCGCTTCGGGCTGTGTTGAAGAATTCCTCGATCGCACTCGTCGTGAGAGGCACGGTCTCGTGGTTGACGATTGGTGCCGGCGACGTTCATGATCTTTGAAACCGTTCTGTAGCGTCGTATCAAGGGGCGTGGAGAGGTGCCGGATGTGTCGTTTTTTTCGTACCATTTCACGCCTGCTGCTGGCGATGGCCGGGGCTTCCATTTTGACATCGGCGGTCCATGCGGCCGAAACGACCCGGCCGAATGTGATTTTTCTCCTCTGCGACGACCTGGGCTACGGCGATGTTGGCTGCTTCGGGCAAACCAAATACCGCACCCCGAACATCGATCGGCTGGCCGCCGAAGGGATTCGCATGACGGTTCATTATTCGGGGTCTGCCGTTTGCGCACCGTCGCGCTGCGCCTTGATGACGGGCAAGCATCCTGGTCATGGCTTCATTCGTGGTAATCGGCAATTCCGCGCGGATTCCGAAGGCCAGTGGCCCTTGCCGGCCGACGTCGTCACACTGCCCAGGCTGCTGAAATCGTCAGGATATACGACGGGAGCATTCGGCAAATGGGGGCTGGGGCCCCCGGAGACCACTGGCGATCCTCTGCGTCAGGGAATCGATCGCTTTTTCGGCTACAACTGCCAGGCGGTCGCTCACAATTTCTATCCCACGTACTTGTGGGACAATGGCATCAAATTGCCCTTGAAAAATCCCCCCTTCAAGAGCCAGCAGAAATTGCCGGTAGACGCCGATCCGAAATCGCCGGCCAGTTTTGCCCCCTACACGGGGACCGAATACTCGCCCGATTTGATCAATGAGCAGGCGCGGAAGTTTTTGAGAGACAACAAAGATCGCCCCTTCTTTTTGTATTATCCGACGACGGTGCCGCACCTGGCGCTCCAGGTCCCCGAGGACTCGTTGCGCGAATTCGAAAACCAGTTCGCCGACGAACCTTATCTCGGCGATCGGGGATATTTGCCGCATCGCGCCCCCCGCGCGGCGTATGCGGCGATGGTGACGCGACTCGACCGGGAAATCGGCCGGCTCATCGATCTGGTTGACGAGTTGAGACTCGCCGAACGGACGATTATCGTCTTCACGTCGGACAACGGCCCTCTCTACGACAAGCTGGGTGGTACAGACACCGACTTCTTTCGGAGCGCCGGCGACTTTCGCGGGCGGAAAGGCTCGTTGTACGAGGGGGG
>JAFEBR010000127.1 GCA_018242565.1 Planctomycetota bacterium
AGTGACGTAGTCAGGGTCTCGAATACGACCGCGCCGACCAACCCGTAATCCCCGAAGCGATCGGATACGCGAACGACCACGAACTCCCGTGTTTTTTCGGCAAACAGCCGCCGGATTTCAGCGGCGTCTCGACGAATCGTCGTCGTGTTGAATTGATTGGTTCGCAGCGTCAATTGCGAGATGCGGTCCAGTTCTGCCAACGCCGGATTTTCAATCTGGACTACCAGGTTCAATGTGGCAATAAATTCGGTTAGTGTGGTGGTCTGTTGTCGCAGCTGATCGCGATGGACATCCTGCTGGACAAAGCTGGCTCGCAAGCGATCTTCCGCTGTGGCTTTCGGGCGATCGAAAGCCCAGATACCGCGCAGAAACGCGGGAATGTCTGCCGATTTCGCTGGTAACGGCAAGACGAGTGCTTCCGGACAATTTGCCGCGACTTCCGCACATTCGACCGGATTGTCGTCCAGGAAAACCACACTTCCCAGGCCCAGTTGCAATTCATTCGCCAGGTCGGCGATACTTTGGGACTTCGGTTCCCAGTGAATTTGGCTGGCTGCGAAATCGCTCTCGCGCAAGGGGAATTCGGGATGCAGTCGGAAGACCTCCGCAACGTCAGCAGGGTTGTTTTTGCTGGAGAGTGCCAGCAGCATGCCGGCCTGTCGCTGGGCCTGCACAAAGTGCTGCAGATAGCGGCGGGATTCATCAAGCGAAACTCGTTCCGGGCCATCTTCGCCGCAGACGCCGTTCCACAATGTTTGATCACAATCGAGCACGAGCAATTTAAACGGCGGGCGACAGCGGGCATGCAGCCGCCGAACGATTTGTGTCCCGAGCGTTGTAAAAAACAAAGGGGTGTACGGAATGTTTCCGAGACGGTCGGCCGCAGCGTCGTAGTATTCGGCGACCGCGTGGTGCATCAGCAGTTGGTCGGGAGTAATGACCTCGACATGGGGTAGAGATTCGGCCGCAGTCACAAATTCGATTTCCGCCTGATGCAGTGCTGCTGCCAGATCGGGCAACTCCTGCGCACTCGGCGAAGCCGGACAGATCACGACCAATGACGGCACCACAAACCGTAGGGAAGCCGCCTGGATGGCTGTGGCGAGTTCATGGCCATTACGTGCCAGGCTGTCGAGGTGTTCGCGGGCAGGCGTCTGCGGCGTACCTGCTGTCCAGCCCGGCACCAGATCCTCGAAACGAAGCAGAATCACATTCAGGCCACGCTGGTTGCGGGCAAATCCCGAGTGCACATCGAGCAATTCCTGGAAGATCTGGCGATACGGCGCAAACTCAATCTGCAGCGGGAGATCCAGCTCTTCTCCCCAGAAGGCCATTGGAGCCTTGATGGGTTCGGCTGAAAAGGTGGCCGCAATGGAAATCGTCGAAGTCATTCTGGCAATGATTTTGCTTGTGTGGAAACTGGGTTGTCTGTCGTCGGCTTTCTGCGTAGACTGAAATGCGATGTTGGTGTGCGATTTTTGCCGTGTCGGAATGAGATTGTATACATTCGTGGCGAGGGATTTGAAAGTTCCTTGGAATCCCGTAACATTTTTCGGCTACGGGCGAAATCGCGAGACGGAGCCAAATTGCTTGGCCACAGATTTGGCCGGACGGGGAAGATTCCAGCCGACTTTCAAACTGATGTTCCCGTTTCACGGAGTGGGATCCTGGGGTCGGCAATGGCGCTGATGATTGACAGTAAATAGAGTCGCGGGAGACCGGGAATGGCGACAGGCGAAGAGATTATCGAACCCCCCCCTGATTCGGTCACGGCTCAAAAACCTCGCCGACGGTTCAGAAATATTCGCGGAGCTGTGTCGGCGGCGTCCGAAATTCCCGTCCTGGTCAGTCGCGACAATGTTCCCTTGTCTTCTGGTCAAGAACGGCTGTGGTTTCTGCAGCAGTTTGAACCGTCGAGTGTGGCGTACAATTGTGCCGAGAATCTGGTTCTCTCGGGCCCGTTGAATATTTCCGCACTGCAACTGGCGCTGAACGAGATTCTGCGCCGGCATGAAGCGTTGCGCACGTTTTTTCCGGTTCAGGACGACAGCCCCCGGCAGCAGGTGTCTGCGGAGTGCCGCCTGTCGCTCGAGATCGTCGACCTTAGCGATTTTCCCGCGGATTCGCGAGAATCGCAGGCACGGCAGTTGGCCGCCGCAGAAGCTGCAGTGCCATTTTGTCTCGAAACCGGTCCAATGTTCCGTGGACGATTATTGCGTCTCGATGAATGTACGCATTGGCTCTTGCTGACAGCCCATCATATCGCCTACGACGGGCACTCTTTCGAGATCCTGTTACAGGAATTGGCGTCTCTGTATGAGAGTTTCTCTCTCGGAGCCGGTCCACGCCTGGCTGCTCTGAAGGTTCAATACGCGGACTATGCCGTCTGGCAGCGGCAAAACCTGGCGGGGTCCGTGCATGCGGAGCGACTGTCGTATTGGAAGCAGCAACTGGCGGGGGCGCCGGCGGTTCTGGAGTTGCCTGCCGATGAGAGTCGTCCGGCACTGCCGACCTATCGTGGCGGCCGTGTCGATCTGGCTTTCGATTTAGACACGATGCAGGCGGCCCAGGATATTGCCCAACGCGAGGGGGCAACTCTTTTCATGGTCCTGCTGACCGCCTGGAAGATCCTCCTGGCACGATTGAGTGGCCAGACGGATCTGGTTGTCGGTACTCCTGTTGCTGGTCGAAATCGTACGGAGTTGGAAGGCCTCATTGGATTCTTCGTGAATACCCTGGCGCTCCGCACCGATCTGTCTGGCAATCCCACGTTTCTGGAATTGCTCGCACGTGTTCGCCGCACCGCAATCGACGCCTATGCACACCAGGATCTGCCTTTCGAAAAACTTGTGGAAGAGCTTCATCCTGATCGGCACCTCAGTCATAGTCCGATTTTTCAGGTTTTGTTTGTGCTGCATCCGGTGGCGCGCGTGCCGGCCGAGATGGCAGGCATCAAGTTGCAGCCCCGTCCGCCGGAAATCACGACCGCGAAATTTGACTTGACTCTTTCGCTGGAAGAAACGGCCCGTGGCTTGCAGGGTTATCTGGAATTCAATGCCGACATTTTTACGCGCGAGACCGTTGACCGATTGGTCTCGCAGTTAAAAGTTCTGCTGGCCGGCATTGTGGCCC